>CAJWLY010000143.1 GCA_913043155.1 uncultured Nitrospinaceae bacterium
GCTTGAGCAACCACAACTTCCTGTGGAACTTTTAAGAATTGACCAGGATACAGCTGGTCGGGATTACGTATCCCGTTGAGCTGAACCAGTCCCCGAACATCGGTGTCAAACCGGTGCGCGATCTTCGAGAGGTTATCGTTTCGACGTACCCGGTAATTCATCGTCTCGCCCGTGTATTTTTTCCTGGGTAGGGATACCTTTATCAAGCGGGCCCGTGGAACCTGTGCAGCACCTCTGCCCGGAAGCCGGAGCACCTGCCCAATATAAATTCGATTCCGGTGCGTTAAATTGTTGTAGCGATAAAGTTTTTCTACAGAGGTTTTAAAGCGCCCTGCCACCTCGGACAGGGTATCGCCACGCCGAACGGTATACCACTTGGACCTAATCTGCTTTTTGTGCCTTGCTGAAACGGGGAGCGCCCGATAAAGCGCTTTGAGTTGCGGATAATCCTTGGCAGGAGCCTGAAAGGTAAACCCACTCGGTATGCGTTTCTGGCCAGAAATAACTGGATTCCGTAGCGCCGGATTATATTTTGCAACCTCGTTCTGGGTCATCCCGAAATGGGACACGATGCTATTTAAATGCACATAGTCCTTAAATCGAACCGAGGCCATCGTCCTGGGTTTGGTGATTTGGAGATTTGGGAAATACTTATCCTGGTGTTCCACCACATGTTTGGCAGCCAAAAATTCGGCATAAAAATTCTTAGAAGCAAACCCGAAAGTGCGGCCCCGGTACTTGCCGATGATATCCACAATGTTATTGCCATGACGCTTTTGCGCCTGCTTCATTCCCTGTGTACCATGATTATAGGCGGTGATGGCCAAGGGCCACCTTTTAAGGACCTCAAAATTCCTCTTCAGCAGTTTCGCCGCAGCCACTGTGGAAAGGATAGGATCACGACGTTCGTCCACATCGTATCCGACTTTCATAAACAATCGGCCCGTACCGCGGGTGAATTGCCATACTCCTGCCGCACCGGCACTGGAGTAAGCATTCAGCTGGAAAGACGATTCAACATGAGGAAGTACGGCTAGCTCACTTGGTAACTTGTATTCGCGAAAGATTTGATTGATCTGGTCCATATACGCACCAGAGCGCTCCAATCCTTTACCAAACCGGTCTTTCTGCCCAATCTGGATGCGAATATTGCGTGACGCACGACGAAAATTATTCTTAACCATGTCATGAATACGTTTAGGCTCCGCCTTCAGCTTGCTCGGGTCCTTAGCGCGGGCCAGTTGTAAAAGGATCTTTCGGTATTTGCGCTTGACCTGCCCCAGCTTGCGCTCACGGGCGCGACGGGAAAGCTTGGCTCTATTCTTTAGGTGCACCACCTCGTAAATGATATCCAAATTATCCACGTCGTGGATGATCGCATGGCTGGTGGTGTATTCACTGTAGACTTTCTTCCAGAACTCCACCCTCGATTCAAGACCGCGTGGAACGGAAAAGTGGTACTCATTCAGGGTTTGGGTTCCCTGCGAGGGGGCGGCCAAAGCCGGAGAATACGGAAAGGAAACCAGAAAAAATATGAGGAGTAGTATCTTTAGACTGTGAACCGGCAAATCTATTGCCTTTCCTAGATTCAATCTATCAGGTGAAAGGTAATTCGGGGAAGCGTGGCGGAGAAAAGATTGTTGTATCGCAAGCGGCGCATGGTTTCTACTCAAAAAAAACCACTAACCCCTTTGTTTTTACTTAGGTAGCAGACATTTCCGAAGGAGTCAAGGTAAAACTCCTCACAATTAAAACCCTGCCCCAGAGAAAAACTATACCTGGTCCCTTAAATTGCGATACAACTCGCCCACCTGAGATTTCAAGCTCTCCCGGGTGTCATCGTTCCTCAAAATATAATCCCCAAATACGACCTTTTCCTCCAGCGGCATTTGGGAATTCAACCGGTTTTCCACTTCGCTGCGGGCTGTGCCATCTCTCTCCATAACCCGCCGAATCTGCTCTTCCTTCCCGCACTGCACGACAACCACTTTGTCAACATTCTTGTAGTTCCCCGACTCGATCAATAAGGCCGCATCGATGACAGCTAGAACACGTGAATTTTTCTGCCGGTACTTCTCGTACAATCGGCGCTCTTCCACAATGACCCTGGGATGGATAATGTCTTCGAGTTTCTTCCGCTTTGATTCATCATTAAAGACGATAGCGGCAATCTGCTTCCGATTGAGGGTCTGGTCAGGGTTGAGGACGTTAGAACCGAATTCCTCGATAATCTCCTTCCAAGCAGGTTTACCAGGGGCCACCAACTCCCGGCTGATACGGTCCGCGTCGATCATCTGGGCGCCAAGCGCCTTGAAGTACGACGCCGCGAGCGACTTCCCAGATCCCATGCCACCAGTGAGCCCTACCAGTAAGGACACGATTCCTCCTGTTCAACCCAGACCCTTAAGCAAATTTTCATAAAGGTGTATCAACTTACGCGTGATTGAGCCGGGCTTGCCGTCACCGATGATTTTTCCATCCAGCCGGGTTACTGGCATTATTTGTTTGACGGTTCCGGTCAGAAACATTTCATCGGCTTTTTCGAGGACCTCGACCGGCCACTCCCCCTCCTCTACAAGAAACCCGTTTTCCTCGGCGAGCCGTATCACAGTGTTTCGGGTGATCCCAGCTAGGATGCCGCAATCAAGCGCCGGGGTTAGAATACGCCCCTCCCGAACGAAGAAAAAATTACTCGTTGTGCTTTCGGCCAACTGACCCCACGAATTTAGCATGAGAGCATCTTGGGCACCCAGACGGTCGGATTCCATCTTAGCAAGCACATTATTGAGATAGTTTCCCGTTTTAATTCCAGGGTTCAGGGCATCCTTGAGGTTGCGTTTGGTATTGACAACCGCAAGGTGAATCCCGTTTTCATACCACTCTCGGGGATAGATGCGGGCAGAAGTCACGAAGATTAGAACACAGGGGGAATGACAGGTGGAGGGATCGATGTCGATTTCCCCGATACCCCGAGTGACTATGATGCGAATGTATGATTCTGTATTGCCCGCAGATCCCAGGGTAAAAGCAACCTGCTGGCAGAACCACTCGTCGTCATGAGGCAAAGTGAGAGCAATACCTTCAGCGGATCGGCGCAGGCGCTGAAGATGCTCGTCAAGAAAACAGGGTCGGTTGCCACGAGTGCTAACAACCTCGTATATGCTGTCACCAAAAAGAAACCCGTGATCTAGCACGGAAACAACCGCGTCTTCTTCGATGATGCCGTTGATGTTGATTCGTGTCGTCATTATTGAATTTTTCAAGGAAAAACGGGCTTGCAGCTAAATTTAGAGCCGGATACTGAATCACTCCTTCTTTATGCTATCCAGAAGTTCGTCCAGCTTTTCCTTATCTTCTTTCGTATATTCTTCCTGTGGCTTGCCGTTGATACCACCAATAATTTTATCCTTCATCTCTTCCATTTCTTGAGACAGTTTATCCAGGTTTTCCATTCGATCGATTTGTTTTTTAATACCGTCCACTGAAATATCTGGTAACAAGTCCAGTACGTTTCTATTTTTGGCTTCACGGCTTAGGGTTGCAATGACCTCTTCCATATGGGGAACGAAGACGGAACCTTGAGTGGCTTTTTTATAAGTATCTTCAAACAGGCTCAAGGGGAACATGATTACAACGAGAATCACTAATCCTTTGGCTAGACCCAGCATTCCACCGAGGATGCGGTCGAATAGAGGCAGCACGGAACCCGATCCTACAAACCGGAGTATTAATCGACCAAGTAGGGTGAACGCAAACTTGACTCCCAAAAAAATGGTAATAAACCCAACGATTTGTGCCGCAATCGGTTGCGTCACAATCTCTTTGATAGCCTCGGCTAGTGAACTTTGAAAATTGATTGCAAGGATATAACTGGCAAGGTAGCCGAGCAGAGAAAATATTTCACGCACCGCTCCCTTGAGCAACGAATAAATACAACAGAGACCGAGGAC
>CAJWLY010000144.1 GCA_913043155.1 uncultured Nitrospinaceae bacterium
CGAGCAACTCGAAATGGTTTTCATAACGCAGTTCCGAGCGCGCCTCGGGAATGCTCTGGTCTAGCTTCTTATAGAGAAGGCGAATGGTATTGGAGTCCAAGGCGAAAGCCCATCTACGTACCATGCTTCGATATCAAACAGGCTCGAACAAGCGGTACATGACATGATTTAGAGGATGTTAGTTGCTTTTTTTTGGAGCGTCGTGAGCGCACCGTACGCCAACCCAGAAATCTTCCGTATTATCTGCCAGGCCAGGATAACGGATGGTAGTGCGGACAAATTCCCTCTCATCGATCCAGGATCCGCCGCGTATTACATGCCAGCTGAGCAGGTGAGATGGACCCTTAGGGTTTTTGACGGAACTGTCCTTATAGTAGAATTCTCCGTACCAGTCTTCTACCCATTCCCAAACGCCGCCCAGCATATCGTAGAGTCCCCAAGCATTTGGTTTTAGCGTACCAACCGGGTGATGTGTGTGTCCGGAGTTGCCAATGAACCACACGTAATCGGCTTCAATTTCATCGCCCCACGGGTACTCTGTATTTTTCCCAGTACGTGCGGCGAACTCCCACTCTGCTTCCGTGGGTAAGCGGTGTCCCTGTCTGGTACAGAACTCGCGAGCCTCGGACCAGTTCAATTGATTGACCGCGATATCAACCCCTTTGAGGACTGAATTGTTATACCTCATTACCTTTTCCCACTTTCCCTGGGTAACCTCGTGAGTGTCCAGATAATACGCATCTAGACACACTTTATGCACGGGGCGTTCACGGTCATTGGGTCGGTCCGGCTTGTCGGGAGTGCCCCCAAGGTAGTCATATACTTTTTTGGTTCCCATTTTGAAACAACCGGGCTTAATAAGGACCATTCCCTCCGGGGTCTTTTGAGCAAAAGCTTGGGCCGGGAAAAAGGCGCTCCATAGCACTAAAAAGCATAAGATCATATTTTTCATAGGCGATGATTGTACGCATCAAGTCCAGTCAGGTCAAGAAAAGTGAAAAGCTCCTGAGATTCCATATATCACTCTACGGGTGACGGATTGTAAAAGGAGTTTAGTTTTAACCGGTGAAGTGACTTGAAAACATTTTGATGGTCTTGTTTTTCCGGTTGATTTTTTCGACTCAGGTTATTCCGTAATCCTGAAGCGAAGACACCGTCATGTCTTTTTCTCGAAGCGCATGCAGAGCGTTAAGTAAGGCAAAAGCCCCGGCAATTGTGGTGTAGTAGGGGAGGTTGTGGTTTAACGAAGCCCGTCGCAGGGAGAAAGAATCTCTGATCGATTGCTCTCCAAAGACGGTGTTGATCGTGAACTGAATTCGCCCGCACTCGATATCCTCCACAATGTGAGGCGATCCCTCCTTGACCTTGTTGATAGAAGTTGCTGTCAATCCATGATCGGTCAGGTACCGCGCTGTCCCCCGGGTTGCAATAATGCTGTATCCCAACTCTAGAAAACTTTTGGCTATCTGCAGGGCTTCCGGCTTGTCTTCGTCTTTGACGCTAATGAATGCATTTCCCTCCGCAGGAAAACGGATTCCCGCGGCGATTTGGGATTTGGCAAATGCCATACCAAAAGAGCGGTCAATTCCCATCACTTCTCCAGTGGATTTCATTTCCGGTCCCAAAAGGATGTCCACCTTGTCAAATTTGTTGAATGGGAAAACGGATTCCTTGACAGCAATATGCGAGATTGTTGCTTCACAAACAATCTCCATTTCCCTCAAAGTCTTGCCAGCCATCACCCGTGCGGCCAGCTTGGCAAGCGGGACACCAGTGGTCTTGCTGATAAATGGAATCGTCCGAGAGGCGCGTGGATTGACCTCTAGGATATAGATGTCCTCGTTCTTGACAGCAAACTGAATGTTGATCAAACCAATCACGTTCAACTCGCGGGCTAGTGCACAAGCCTGCTCCTTAATGGTTTTGATTAATTTGGGATCCATCGAAAACGCGGGAAGGGAGCAGGCACTGTCTCCGGAGTGGATACCCGCTTCCTCAATATGCTCCATGACCCCGCCGATGATTACATCGATCCCATCAGAAATAGCGTCAACATCTACCTCGGTTGCCTTCTCCAGAAAATCATCAATCAGAATAGGATGTTCTGGCGAAGCCTCGACGGCGTGTTCCATGTAATATTCCAATCGACGTTGATCGTATACGATTTCCATGGCGCGTCCTCCAAGAACATAAGAGGGGCGCACTACCACCGGATATCCGATTTGAGAGGCGATCTGCTTTGCCTCTTCGAAGGAAGAAGCAGTTCCATTAGAAGGTTGCTTGAGGCCCAGGGTTTCCAGAACTTCCTTGAAACGCTTTCGATCTTCCGCCCGATCGATGTTATCCGGGCTGGTTCCAATGATAGGAACGCCTGCTTGCATTAATGGAACCGCGAGTTTCAATGGGGTCTGACCGCCGAATTGAACGATCACGCCATCCGGTTGCTCAACTTCAACAATATGCATGACGTCTTCGAATGTCAGCGGCTCAAAATAAAGTCGGTCGGAAGTATCGTAATCCGTGCTGACCGTTTCCGGATTGCAATTGACCATGATTGTTTCGAACCCATCTTCCTTCAGCGCAAAAGCGGCATGGACGCAGCAGTAATCGAATTCGATTCCCTGCCCAATTCGGTTGGGGCCACCACCCAAAATTATGATTTTTTTCTTTTTGGAAGGGATCGCCTCGCATTCCGATTCGTAGGTGGAATATAGGTAGGGAGTATGGGCTTCGAACTCACCCCCGCAGGTATCGACTCTTTTAAAGACCGGTTTAATTCCACCACAGATCCTCTTTTCTCGCACCTCGCTCTCCTCGCATTGAAGCAAACCAGCTATATACTTGTCGGAATAACCGGTTTCCTTGGCGCGTTTTATCAAATCGGCAGGCAGTTCCTTCAGCCTTCGGGACGATTTAATCTCATCCTCCAATTCAATGATTTGCAGGATATTGTGTAGGAACCAAGGATCAACGAAAGTGATCTCATAAATCTCTTGAATAGAAATTCCACGACGTAGAGCCGCGGCGATGCACCACAGCCGGTCCCAAAAGGGAAAGTGAAGAACTTCTCTCAGCTTCTCCTTTATTTCCTTCGGAGTCAGTTCCCCGGTTTTTGGGATATGCTTGAAGTTCTCTTCCAGGCCGAAAACATTTATTTCCAGCGAGCGCAGAGCCTTGTTCAACGATTCCTTGAATGTACGTCCGATAGCCATTGCTTCGCCGACTGATTTCATCTGGGTCGAAAGTACGGGTTCGCTTCCAAAAAATTTTTCGAAAGTGAACCGTGGAATTTTTACCACGCAATAATCGATAGTCGGTTCGAATGAAGCTGGTGTGACCTGTGTGATGTCATTTCTGATTTCATCAAGGGTATAGCCTACGGCGAGTTTGGCTGCAATTTTAGCGATGGGAAATCCGGTTGCCTTCGAGGCTAGGGCCGAGCTTCGGGAAACCCGCGGATTCATCTCGATCACAATCATCTCACCTGTCCTCGGATCCTGCGCGAATTGAATGTTGGAGCCACCTGTTTCAACCCCGATTTCCCTGATGATGTCGATGGCTGCATTGCGCATCACCTGATACTCTTTGTCAGTGAGAGTCTGTGCAGGCGCGACCGTGATACTATCTCCCGTGTGGATACCCATGGGGTCGAGGTTCTCGATCGAACATACGATCACCACGTTATCCCTGAGATCACGCATCACTTCCAGTTCGTACTCTTTCCATCCCAATAGAGATTTTTCGATGAGTACTTCGCGCGTTGGGCTGACCTGGAGGGCCATCTCTATGAGTGACTCAAAATCTTCCTCTTGGTAGGCGATGCTTCCTCCGCTTCCGCCCAAGGTAAAGGAGGGGCGAATGATAGCTGGGAACCCGGTTTCCCGCACAATGTTCCAAGCTTCATTGAGGTCATGAGCCTGGCCGCTGGGAGCCACTTTCT
>CAJWLY010000145.1 GCA_913043155.1 uncultured Nitrospinaceae bacterium
CCTGAACACCCATTAATACATTGGAACCAAGCTTGGAATCCCATAATTAGTTTTCTACTCGAATAAAGTTGGATTTCGCGCACACGACGTTAAGGCCGTCAATCTCCTTGAGAGCAAGCTGTATGTCCTTTTCGTTTGCGCGGTGGGTCATCATAATCAGTGAAACCCCGCTTCCACTTTCAGCACGACCTCTCTGAATAACCGAAAGGATGCTGATAGAATGATCCCCAAGAATTCCCGATATACGGGAAAGTACACCCGGAGTATCCTGCACGCTCAATCGCAGAAAATATTCCGAGTCTATTTCTTGGATGTTCATAATGGGGATGGATCTCATTTCACTTTTTCGAAACGACTGGGCCGGAAGACGGTCCTTTGCTCCCGAAAGGATTCCCCGTGCAATCTCCACGATATCGCCGATCACAGCGCTCCCCGTCGGCAAAGACCCTGCACCATGCCCCACCAGGATGTTTTCTCCCATCCATCCATCGCAGACGCGGATGGCATTGAGCACCCCATTCACGCTGGCCATGGGATGAGACTGCGGGATCATCGCCGGGTGTACCCGGATGTCAACGGACTTCCCGTCGAACTTGGAAATTGCCAGAAGTTTGATGCGATAACC
Organism: uncultured Nitrospinaceae bacterium; assembly: GCA_913043155.1. Classification (GTDB taxonomy): domain Bacteria; phylum Nitrospinota; class Nitrospinia; order Nitrospinales; family VA-1; genus CAJWLY01. Next base: position 626 of record CAJWLY010000145.1, read on the forward strand.
GAATTCACGCGCACATTCGATGTCTCCGGACGTAATCCCGGAAATGCCCTGGACGGTGATATCATCGAAGTTCACCGGCGTACCGAAGGCCAGCCGCGCCAATATTGCTATTTTATGAGCCGAGTCGATCCCTTCAATATCGAAGGTCGGGTCAGCCTCAGCAAAACCCTTTTGCTGGGCTTCCTTCAACGCTACATCAAAATCACAACCTTCGTCGGACATCTTACTGAGAATGTAGTTAGCTGTTCCGTTGACAATACCCTCGACGGTGCTGATCTCGTTAGCGACAAAAGACTCCTTAATAGAACGGATGATGGGAATCGCTCCCCCTACGGCGGCCTCGAATCCGATAGAAACGTGATTGTCCTCAACCGCGGTGAAAAGCTCGTCCCCGTGCTTGGCAAGAAGCGCCTTGTTTGCGGTCACTACATGCTTTCCACAGGACACCGCCTTAAGCAGGAACGTCCGAGCCGGTTCATATCCGCCCATCAGCTCAACGATCACATCCACTTCCGGGTGCTCAAGCACCTCATCGGCATGTGTCGTTAGCATACCCGAATCGACCTCGACCCCACGGTCGGTTGTGATATCCAAGTCGGCTATTTTCACGATCTCAACTTCCGCACCCAGCCGCTGCCGGATGGTCTTGCGACTTGAAGCTAGAATCTGCACGACCCCCGAACCGATGGTGCCAAACCCGATCAATCCAATTTTTATCTTATCCATGAGAAAGTTTGACCTTGAAAATTCAATTCACAAAAAAGTCCACGTAATAAGTGGACGAGTTCTAATCTCATCCTGTTAAAATAGTTCGCGAATCCCACGTACGGCCTGGCGAATCCTGTGCTCGTTTTCAACTAGTGAAAAGCGGACGAAATGGTCTCCGCCTTCGCCGAACCCGATTCCCGGAGAAACCGCCACTTTAGATTTTTCAAGAAGTAGTTTAGAAAATTCCAACGAACCGATTTTTTTATACTTGTCAGGAATCTCGGCCCAGACAAACATGGTCGCCTTTGGCGATTCGACGGACCAACCTACCCTGTTGAGTCCCTCGCAAAGCACGTTGCGCCGACTGCAATACATTTCGCGGGTTTCATCAACGCAGCCCTGTGGCCCATTAAGCGCAACGGTCGCCGCAATCTGAATCGGCTGAAACATTCCATAGTCCTGATAACTTTTTATGCGCGATAGGGCATAAATAATGTCGCGATTGCCGACAGCAAATCCAACCCGCCATCCAGGCATACTGTAACTCTTAGACAGAGTAAAGAACTCGACTCCCACATCCTTCGCTCCCGGAACTTGGAGAAAACTTGGCGCCTTGTATCCATCGAAAACCAAGTCGGCATACGCGAAATCGTGAATAACGATCAGATCATGTTCCTTGGCAAACTCTACGATCTTTTCAAAGAAATCGATCTCCACCACATGAGTTGTGGGGTTGTGGGGGAAATTAATGATGATCGCCTTGGGCCGGGGCCAGTTCCGTTTAAACGTATCGAGCAACGCCTCAAAGAAATCCACATCCTTCCCCATGGGGACATGGATCACATCACCATTTGCCAGAATAAAGGCGTACGTATGTATCGGATACGTGGGTGTCGGCACGAGAACCGAATCACCCGGGGCGGTGATGGCCAGAGCCAGGTGGGCGATTCCCTCTTTGGACCCGATCGTCGCAATGGCCTCGGTTTCCGGATCCAGATCGACATCAAATCGCCTCTTGTACCAGTCAGTGATGGCCAACCGCAGTTTATAAATCCCACGAGACAGAGAATACCGGTGGTTCCCGGTTTTAGTCGCCGCTTCGCAGAGCTTGTCTACAATATGTTTGGGCGTAATCTGGTCCGGGTTGCCCAAACCAAAATCAATGATGTCTTCTCCCCGACACCGGGCCTGATGCTTGAGCTCGTTGACAATACCCAGTGTGTAGGGCGGCAAACGGTTAATACGGTGAAATTCTCTCATAAATGCACCTGACCAGATTAAAATTCAAGCGCTACCAACTTTAAATAATAAATTAAGAAATTTATTTTAAACTATTGATTTTAATAGATTTTTTCAACGAAAACCTCTCGTTGGCCGGAGAGAAAATCTGGCCCGGGAGGTGGGAACTGCTCTATCACAAACCGCGGGCGAAAGCAGGCGTAAGATACCATAAATTCAAAGACCCGGCAATGAATATAGAAACTGCGGATGGGCATCGACGGTAGAGAAAATCTATTCCCAGCGGACCCCTCTGTCTCGACGGCCCTGAAACAGTCCCAAGAGTTGTTTTTGGTTGTTTGATTCTTTTGGAGCGAGTAGAATTTTCGCTCAGACGGGTCGGCAACCACCGCACTGTTATCATTTCTGATTTTCTTTCAAGCGTCAGCCAGACTCTGTATGGATCCAGAGTAGTAAAACTCGAGTCCAGTTCCGCTTGTGGCAGGCCGCCCTACTCCATAGGACGAACCAGTCACACCAGATTACCCTTCCCTCAATTTCAGATAAATTGATCGCTAATCTATGGACTTCTTGCAGGTCATCATTCTTGGAATCATCCAGGGATTGACAGAGTTTCTACCGGTTTCCAGCTCGGGGCACCTGGTTCTAGCCCCCGCTTTGTTTGACTTCGAGGACCAGGGGCTAGCACTGGACGCGATACTGCACCTTGGAACACTCTTAGCCATCATCATATTTTTTCGCGACGACTTGTCAAAACTAGCTCGCGGACTGTTCGACCGAACCCGCGACCCCGCCCATCACCGCTTGGCCTGGTACATTATTTGGGCCTCGTTTCCTGCAGGGCTCGTCGGGCTGTTCTTTGGAGACGTGATCGAGCACGAGCTTCGCAACCCGACCTTTGTAGCTTGGAACCTCCTGCTCTGGTCGCTGGTGTTCCTTGCCGCCGACCGATATGCGGCGAAGCAGAAATCTGCGCCAGAAGACATGCGTGACCTGAGCCTGGGCCAGGTTCTGTTCATCGGGTGTGCCCAAGCGATCGCCCTACTCCCCGGAACTTCCAGGTCGGGCATCACGATTGCCGGAGGACTATTCACCCACCTGTCGCAAACGACAGCGGCACGGTTTTCCTTTCTTCTCGGGACACCAATCATTCTGGCGGCGGGAATACACAAGATGGTGCATTTCCTGTCTAGCCCGGCAAGCTCCCATACCTTCTCCGCCTTGCAACTCGGCACCGGACTCCTCGTGTCCTTCGCAGTCGGTTACCTGTCCATCAAACTATTATTGAAGATCGTATCTCGGGCGGGACTGATTCC
>CAJWLY010000146.1 GCA_913043155.1 uncultured Nitrospinaceae bacterium
GAAGACAAGCTTAAATCAATTTATCTTGGTGTAAGCGCGGGAATTATTGGGAGCTTTATCACTGCATACATCCTGCATGAGATTCTTCATATCAGTGTTTCCAGCCAGGAGGTTTTAGAAGGTTGGATTATGCTGCTAGCGGTCGTGGTCCTGTTCTGGGTGAGCTACTGGTTAATCTCAAAAATAGAGGCCCAGAGATGGCAAAGCTACATCACTAGAAAAATGCAGGCCGCTGTAAGTACGGGAAGCGCACTCACCCTGGGCCTGGTTGCATTTTTGGCCGTTTATCGTGAAGGATTCGAAACAATACTGTTCTACAAGGCTCTGTACCTGTATGCAGGAGACACAACCGGGGGAATCGTTCCTGGATTTCTACTGGGCTGTCTGATACTCGCTGTCGTGTACTACTTAATTAGCAAGGTCGGTGTGAGGGTTCCCATAAAATGGTTTTTCACCGTAACGAGTGTTTTTCTTTATTACATGGCGTTTACTTTCATGGGAAAAGGGCTTCATGAATTACAAATGGGGCAGGTTATTCCGATGTCCCCTGCCCTGTTCGTCCCAAAAATTCCCTGGATAGGAGTTTACCCGACCTGGGAGACGTCCATCGGCCAAGGCGTTCTTGCACTAGCATACATTTTCGCCCTGATCTATACCTTCGGGGTAAAGCCAGAAGTGGAATCGAAACAGATTCAGGACGAAGCCAGCCATATCCAGCAGGACATCGCTGCAGTACATAATCTGGTCGAACATATTTCCCACCACGCCAAACGGTGTGAAATTTTTTTAAAAGACACGCGCGATCAGGATTTGAAAGAGTTATCGGACCATCTCAAGGAGATTGATACAAAGGTTCACGAGCTATTCGATCATGTCCGGCATGTGGAAAACCGTGTACAAGACGAATATGAACGCCTGGGGCATACGAAGATTATTAGAGAAGAGTCGAAGGGGTTGTCTTGAATTTTAAAAATTTTAAACACACCCGATCGATACATAAATGGACTGGATTTGTCTGCTCGGTGTTTTTCATCATCCTTTCTGTTTCCGGTGTCCTTCTCATGCACCGCGGCACATTCGGTCTGAACGATACCGAGGTAAGCGGAGCTTATCTTCCCGATAAATATTTTCGTGTAGAACACGCAGCGCGCACCATCCAAGCCGTCACCACATCTGGAGGTAAGAATCCGGAAGTATTTGTCGGGACCAATCATGGGCTGTACCGCTCTCGAGACGGCGGGAATACATGGTCTGAGTTGAAGGAGGGATTATTCAGCCAAGACATCCGCGCCATCGCAGTGCATCCGAACACACCCCAAGTTGTGTTTGTCGGAACATTGGTTGGCATATTCAAATCTGAGGATGGAGGCGACAGTTGGACCGAATGGCTGGAAGCCGCAAGCGGCCTATCCAGCGTTGAAGTGAACGATCTTGCCATCCCCCCGAACAACCCCGACACCCTCTTCGCGGCTACCCAGGGAGGACTTTTTATTTCGGAGGATGCAGGAGAATCATGGAAACCCGTTTTTCAGGGCGGAGAATATAAAGATGATGTGGAAGTCCAATTTATACGCTTCTCAAAATCCGATGTATCGACTCTGTACATTGGCACAAGCCGCACCATGGTTCGAAGTAACGACGGCGGCCACACTTGGGAAACAGTTTGGAAGAATACAATCTCCGCCCCCATATCCTTCCTCTCTTTGAAGACAGAACCGGAATTTATCTACGTGGGGACCCACGACGGGCTTTACAAGTCATTCAACGAAGGACGGAACTGGATACGGGACCCTCATAAAAAACTTAAAAACGTCGCATCGCTCTACGGGGTTCCTAGCAATGCTTCCCAGCTCTATGCCGTTGCCAAAGGAAAGCTTTATGCCACCAAAGATGGCGGCGACTCTTGGGAATTACTGGATAACTTCACAAGTCAGCCGCTTGCTGACCCCATAAAATCGGGACTGATTTCCGGGCTTCCAAACTCCTCCAGTCTCTTCGCCGGAACCGATGCAGGCCTTCTGATATCCCATGACGATGGAAAGCGTTGGATATCACATAATCTAAACAGTGAAACACAACCGGAAACTGAAGTTCTAAAAATGGATCTGATAAAACTCATTACAGAAATTCATACAGGGAGATTTTTCGGCGGATATTTTGTTCTACTGATGGACATCGCAACTCTGGGTCTCGTATTTCTTATATTGACGGGCGGTTTGATCGCCCTATACCGGAATCAGGTCGCAAAAAGAAAAAAAAGAGCTATTACGGAGGAAATTGATACCGACATCCTCATCGATATACAGGAAACTACTGATGACCTCTCGGAGGAAAGTCTTGATATCCACAATATGATTGAACATATCGGGAAACACCTAGATAAATGCAAAACCGTTTACGCGAGCAAGGAAAAGAAAGAAATTGAGGAAATCGGGCGGCACATCACTACTCTAGACGGAAAGATGCACCAATTAATGGAGCGAATCAAAGAGTTTGACCGAATTTCACAAAATTAATTGAGTAGGAAGGGTTTTTTGAAATGTTTTATTGACGTTGCATCACATGAAAAGTGAAGCGGAAAAGACGGGATAGATTAATTAATGTGCTTTTTTGCTCGTTCTTTTTTGAAGTTTAGCGTACTCAAGTCACGGGCCGTTTCTATTTTCTTGAATTCCTCCCAGTTGTCACGAAAAAGGTTGAATCCGACAAAATCCATCGCCTGCATGATCTCGAAATCGGAGAATCTGTTCTCGTCCTCACCCATCTCCCTGATTGCATCCTCGATGGTTTCGCACAGCCTGACAAACCGCTCTTCATCCTCAAAACCCGTTCGACTATCCATAAAATCGGATGACATTACGACCCCCGTCCATTGAAAAACAGTGGAATACCTAAGATAGGATTATTCTATTCTAGAGTAAAAAGTTTTTACCGCAAACAAAAAAGCCGAGATTTCTTTTTGAATAATATCAAACTCTTTATTTTTCATTCGTTCTGGCGAAAAGACCGATCCGCCTAGAGCCACGGCAGAGGCCCCTGCTCCCAGGTAACTGTGAACATTATCAGGCCCAACGCCTCCCACGGCCATCAATCGAATCTCATTGAAAGGACCCCGCACGGTACCGAAGTATTCCGGTCCCATTTGCTTGGCGGGAAACACTTTCACCATCGTCGCACCACAATTCCAGGCCTTTTCGATTTCCGTTGGCGTGAGGGCGCCCGGGAGATATGGAAGATTCCTTTTGTGACAATAAGAAGCAACGGCCTCATTCAGCGTAGGAGCCACGATAAACTTGGCCCCGGAGTTTACCGCCCGTTCTGTATCGGCGACTGAAAGAACTGTCCCCGCACCGACACAAAGCGTTTCAGGAAACTCTCTGGCGCCCTCTTCAATAAAAGAGAGCGCCTCCTTTGAATTGAGCGTGAATTCTATATATTGGAGCCCGGCGGATATGCAGGTCTGCATCACCCCATGGACCGAATCAGGGGTGGCACCACGGATGATCCCGAGGACCGGTTGCTTATCAAACTGCGCCAAGTCGAAGGACGGATCGCTCATTCAGACACTCAAACGTTGGCCTCGTTGAGTTCTTCATAGAAAGCGGAGTAGCCATCCTTCTTGTCTGAATTGCGCAGTTTCATTCCAGCTCGGGGATGGACGTCAAGGATTCCTGTAAGCATGTAAGGAATGGTGTATCCCCACTCGATTTCATCCTTTAACTTGACGAATTGCGATTCAAGAACCCCAAGAATAGGTCGAATATCGAATTTTGGGTTTTTAAGGAACCCTAGCAGTAATTCCAAGGGACAATTCCCCGCAGCGCGACCAATACCGAAGATGGTGCCATCCAAATAATTAATTTTTTGAATGATCGCCTCGATCGTGT
>CAJWLY010000147.1 GCA_913043155.1 uncultured Nitrospinaceae bacterium
CCTGATAGCCCGATCCAGTGCCGACTTCCAGTACCTTGTCGTTCGCATCCAGTTGGGCGGCGTCCGTCATCAAGGCGACGACATACGGTTGCGATATGGTCTGATCTTCTTCAATGGGAAGGGCGGAATCAGAGTAAGCAAACTTCACATAGTCGGGTCTGACAAACAGGTGCCGGGGAACTCTGAGCATAGCGTCGAGTACGGCGCGGTCATGAACGCCCCGAGCTTCAATATCATTCTCGACCATTCGTTTACGAGATTCTTCGTAATCGGTAGTGTGGGGTGTGCGGGAAGCGCAGAATACCGTGAGGGTGGCGACGAGCGGTAGTAGAAGTGATTTAAAGGATAAGACCGTTCTTTTTAAGCCACGTTTCCGAGTCGAACCGTCCGTTAACAAATTCCTCAAAATCGACTTCACGCTTGGAAAGTCTGCGTCCATCGATGTACTGGGGTTTTCCAGAGGTCTTTTTGTGACCGCGTTTTTGAGCGATGGGTTTCTTTTCGGTGCCCTCTTGTTCTATTTCCAGTTCCAGAGATTCAGTTAGCACCTGCATTTTTAAAACCAGAACCATGAAGCTCTGCGGACAAATCTTGTCGTTCTTCTGGATTTCCGCCACGATTTTCTTAACCTTTTCCGAGGTCATAACTGCTTCGGTTATGGCTTTGGATAATTTTTCGAATTCTGGCTCGGAATCATGGGAATGGCTCATTAACGTCCCCTTTCAGACCTCTTTACACCCCAACTCCGTAAGAGATTGAGGGCTCATTCGATTTCCAATTGTAAAATAAACTTGTAAGGCCCTGATGTCAAGGAACATTACAAGCAGGTCCCGGATGGGACCTCTCCCCGGTGGACGGCTTAATATCGGGGCATGGAAGAGTCAATTTTTTTGGACCACTCCTCGATCCCGCCGGCCATGCTCCTGACATTTTTAAACCCCATCTTTTTCAAAGCTTTTGCCGCTTTCAGACTGCGCACTCCGGCCTTACAGTGCAGGATGATTACGTCACCTTGAGAGAGCCCGTTGAGGTTTTGCGGCCTCATCGCCTCGATCTGACCCAGGGGAACGAGCACCGACCCATCAATCCGGCAGATGTCATATTCTGAAGGCTCGCGAACGTCGACGAGAGTGAACTTTTCTCCGTCATCCAGCATACGCTTGACATCAACCGCAGAGATTTCCATTGTCGTATCTTCGAAGTTTGCCTTCTCCTCCTGTGCAATGCCGCAGAACTGTTCATAGTCGATCAGCTTGCGGATGGTCGGACTGTCGCCACAGATCGGGCAATCCTCGTCTTTGCGCAGGCGCATCTCGCGGAACTTCATTCCTAGCGCATCGAAGATCATTAAGCGTCCGATCAGCGTTTCGCCCTTATTGAGGATGAGCTTGATGACCTCGGTAGCTTGGATGAGCCCGATGATTCCAGGAAGGATGCCAAGCACCCCGCCTTCGGCGCAACTCGGGACCAGTCCAGGTGGAGGGGGTTCTGGATACAGACAGCGGTAGCACGGGCCTTCTTTAGCGTGAAAAACAGAGGCCTGCCCTTCGAAGCGCAAGATACATCCATAGATATAAGGCTTGCCCAGTAACACCGCTGCGTCGTTAGCTAGATAGCGAGTCGGAAAGTTGTCAGTCCCGTCTACGATAATGTCGTAGTCTTTAAAAATTTCCAGTGCGTTCTCGGAAGACAGCCGAGTATTATAGGTGATGATTTTTGCATCCGAGTTCATGTCGGCGAGGCGCGTTCTGGCCGAATCGACCTTCAGTTTGCCTACGGTCGATTCGCCGTGCATGATTTGGCGCTGAAGATTACTTTTGTCGACTACGTCGAAATCGACGAGTCCCATCGTGCCGATTCCGGCGGCGGCAAGGTAGAGCCCAAGCGGCGATCCGAGTCCGCCGGTACCGATGCATAACACCTTTGCGTTGCACAACTTTTCCTGTCCCTTGACCCCCACCTCGGGAAGCAAAAGGTGGCGGCTGTACCGTGCAATCTGATCTTGTGACAAAGCCATGGCGCTCACCAATAGTGAAGGAAGTTTACGTTAAATCCGGTTCTGCATAGTGTTGCGATTTAGATACTATTTTGTCAGAAAGGGTTCGCGTGGCGCGAAAGCTTCCTTTTTGAAATTGGCCTATCTAGAACTTTTCCAGATGAGTTAGTGGTTATTGAACACCTCTTCGAATCCAGCGATAGAACCTTGGATTACCTTATCGGGTACGCAATAGGACAGGCGAAAATACCCCGGCGCACCGAATCCACGCCCGGGAACCACCAGCACTCGCTTTTCGGCGAGTTTGTTTGCAAACTCCACGTCGTCATCGGTGGGCGATTTAGGAAAGAAATAGAACGCGCCTTGGGGCTTGACTACGGAATAACCGATGCGGGTCAGCTCCTTGTACAGGAAATCCCGCTTGCGCTGGTATTGGTCTATGTCGACCGAAACCTCTTGCACATTTTTCACCGCTCGCTGGATGAGTGCCGGGGCGTTGACGAATCCGAGCACCCTGTTGCAGAAGGTGAGCCCGGCCATCAGGTTCTCCCGATCTTCGCATTTTGGATGCACCGCGACGTATCCGATGCGTTCGCCGGGGATCGCTAGGTCCTTAGAATAGGAGGTAACGTAGATACTATTTTCGTAGAACCTCATGATGTTTGGGGTCTCCACTCCGTCGAAAACGATTTTCTTGTAAGGGTCGTCGGAGATGAGATACACAGTGTGTCCGGTATTGCTCATGTGCTGCCGTAGAATGTCGGCCAGTTGCTTGAATGTTTCTTGGGGGTACACGACACCGGTGGGGTTGTTCGGAGAGTTGACGATCACTGCCCGGGTCTTGGTAGTGAGGGCCTGCCGGAGCGCATCGAAGTCGAGGCTGAAGTCTTCCTGGGTCGGTACGATGACGGTTTTGCCGCCGTGGTTGTCTGAATAAAAAAGGTACTCGACAAAGAATGGAGAAAATGCGATGACTTCATCGCCAGGATTCAGCAGGGTTTTGAGCGCGATGTTCATTCCGCCAGCAGCACCACAGACCATGACAACATGATCAGCCTTCAGTTCCACGCCACATTCAGCAGATAACGAATGGGCCACCGCCTCGCGAACGTCAGCGAATCCGGCGTTCGGCATGTAGCGGTGGAGTCCGGGGGCAAGATCCCTTGCGGCGGAAACGATCGCTTGATGCACCATTTCGGGGGGTTCCACGACTGGATTCCCCAGGGACAAGTCAAACACGCCATCCGCGCCGTGTTCCTGCTTCAGCCGGATTCCTTCCTCGAACATTTTCCGAATCCAGGAAGCCTTCTCAAGTTTGTCCTGTATAGTTCGAGCAATCGGCATCACGGTCTCAATTAAAATCGGTAAGATTAATCAATAACATAAAGCCCTATAGGGTGCAATGAGAATGGATGATCTGGAAACCGCCAAAGGGCTGGGAGGCTGATTTTATCGCTTCAATCCCCTGTAAATCTCTCGAAGAACCCATTTTATAAGGTCGTGGCAGGTTGCCTGATGGGGCTAAAATTTTTTCAGAAAAAACAAAATAACCAATTAAAAATCAAAAAGTTAAAAAAAATTCCCCCAAATGGTTTTTTTGTTTGACAACCCAATATATTGTATATATTTTAAGGACGGGCACTAGATATAGGTTCTAAGTTTCCCGACTTTACCATTGACAGGGAACCGCTTGCGGGAGCAAGCAGAGGTTAGATATTTTTTCAAAACGTCCGAAACGCCAGCCTAAAGTTTGCGTAAATTGTTATTTTTAAAGTAGAAAACTGTTTTGGAGGCCCTTGTGCGAATTGATCGGCGATTAACGAAAGACCAAAGCGACCCTTATGATGGAATTGACTTTGTAGAGCGAACCTCGAAAATTACCAACGCC
>CAJWLY010000148.1 GCA_913043155.1 uncultured Nitrospinaceae bacterium
ACCAATACGCACAAGGTCAGAAAAATCACCAAAGACGGAAAAATCGTCACCGTTGTAGGTAAAGGTTATGCCGGGTTTTTCGGTGACGGCGGACCGGCTACCAAGGCCATGCTGAAGAACCCCTCCGCCATCACCTTCGATCGCAAAGGCAATATGTTCATTGCCGATATGGGAAGCAACCGTATCCGCAAGGTGGATCCAAAAGGGATCATCACGACCCTGGCCGGAACGGGAGCCTTTGGTTGGGGACGGACGGGAGAAACGGTCGAAATCTATCTGCAGAATTTTCCGTAAACCGGATCGTATTTGAGGATTGTCTTATACTAAATTTCTGGAGGATCGTTCATGTTTAAACTGGTTTTCTCATTTGCGCTGACTAGCTGGGTGATTTTATCGTCCGTTGCGGCATCGTCTGCCTTTGCCACAGATACCAATAAGCTTTCCGATATTCTCAAGAAGATAGATCAACTCGTCTGCACCCAACCGGAAAAGATCGACAGTTTTTACAGTTCCAAGTTGGTCATTATGATTGACGATAAACGCGCCCTGCTGGAGAATCGTATCCGCGACTACCGGCAGATGATGTCTGACCTGAAGGGGATGAAATGCACTATGGAACGTAAGGTGCTCGCAGGTCGTGCTGGGGATAAAGTCGGTTACGTTCTGGTAGACGAACTCATCAGTGTAACCGCAGAAAACGTGCATACGGATGAACGACAACACAGCGTTTGCAATTACGTTTTCACCAGAGAAAAAGATGGATGGAAAATCAGTCTGGAGCAATGCAGTAGTCTTCCGGATTATTCCATTCGGCCCGGCGATGACGCCCTGTATTATTTCCATAACCCTGTTTACTAATTCCCCCTTTCCCTCTCTTTCAGAGGGATCCTTCTTTACCCTCCCACTAATAGTGCGAAAATGGGCTACTCCCTTCCTTTGGCGCTTTGCCGAAGAGTATGGAATACGCCCGAATTTCTCGGCTTTTTCCAATTTGGATTGCGCTGAAATTTCCTGAAAATTAGTGCATACAGCGGAGTTTGTGGTATTTTTACAAGGCAACGCAATCCTTCTACGAAAGAGTCTCTTGGCTGGGTACTGCTTCGAATACGTCTCCGCCTTGGTTGCTTTATTGGGAAATCCGGCGATGTTGAAGTGACTCTTGGGTATTATCGTCCAAGCGGTTGCTATCTAGAGTGGGTTGGAATTGTTTATGGATGATCCAGTTTCAATTTGTTGTTTTCGAGCGTGGATCGTGCTCGAAGATAGACCTGCCTCAAGACCTTCCTATTTTTTCCTGTGAACAAGATTCTTTATGTGGGAATCATCTTCCTCATGGTGGTAGGTACAGCCTGGTTGGGCTGGGCCGCCGACCGCGGTGACCGGGGCGGATCAGATTGGTTCCGCCAGTTCATGGGAGAGGTGCCCATTACCCCACCGATTGAATCACATGAAGATCCGTTGCTGGAGACCGAAGGGATTGAGGTGACGGCAACCCTGCCCGATTACCCTTGGGTGCGTGTTTCAGAATACCGGGGTTATGTGAGCGAACAATGTGTTACCTGTCATAGCGGGATTGCCGAGATAGGTGCAGCGCATCCGTCAAGTTTCGGTTGCACGGTCTGCCATGGCGGAGACGGCAACGCGATTGATCGGGAGTCCGCTCATGCTACCCTGATTTATGATCCGGAGGCGGGAACGGGTAAACGTAATCCATCCAGCCTTTCCGTGGCCAGTAGAACCTGCGGGCAAACCTACTGTCATTCCGGGCATGCCGGGAGCGACCGCAATCATATCGATCGCGTTCGTAAGTCCATGATGGGTACCCTGGCGGGAATGATTTCCGGATTGCGCTATCAATGGGGGGCGCAGGGTCGGCGGGAATCCAAGTATGGAGTGCGTGCCATAGAAGATAAGGACGGTGTCGTGCCCGTTGCCCGGGGAGCTTTACCAAAATTGCAAGCACTTCCGATTTTTCGCTCGAGCAGTTCAAGGCGCGCGCAGGAATCGACAGTTGAAACCCGCCGCGAGTCGCATCATATCGGCGATAGCCTGCTTCGAGAGCGTTGCTTTCAATGTCACTTGGACTCACCGGGTGAGTCCGGTGATTTTCGCTCGCAGGGTTGCGCCGCCTGTCATTTTACTTACGCCACAGACGGGCTCTACAGGGGTGACGACCGCACCATTCCCCGGGATGAACCGGGACATCCGGCGTTGCACAGGATGACTACCCTCACGCCAGATTCAACCTGTATGCAATGCCACAAAAGTTACCGGGTGACTAACGCTGCTTCTATGGAAACGAAATCGGATAAAACGGTGCCTCAGGAATCGCTTCCGGCTTCACTTTCCGGTTTCGGGAAAGTTCGGCAGGATGTTCATTTTGCGGCTGGATTCGAGTGCATTGACTGCCATACGCAGTTTGATATCATGGGTGACGGCAACATTTATTCGAAACAACACGAAGCCGTCGAAATTCGTTGTGAAACCTGCCACGGAGACGCCGATTCCCGTCCGTTTATCGCCGAAGTCACCGATTCGCACGACCGCGTTATTCGCCTTTCTCACAGTTATACTGGGGAGGATAACTCGGTTGGAGACTGGATGGTGTTGTCTTTCAGGCAGCGTAAGCTGACCAATGTTAAAGTCCGGGAAGGCCAAATCGTCACCTTTGGGAAACGCACGGGCCGGGTCTATCCGACGCCTTTGACGATCGATGCTTCGGCGGGGCACAACATTCCCGGTCATAAGGGCAAGCTGGAATGTGCGGCGTGTCATTCCCAGTGGGTTCCGGCTTGCAAGGGATGTCACTCGACGTTTCGTCAGGGGCAAACGGTACCTTCCGGTGCGGCTGGACTCGAAAATTCGTGGTCGCCGGTGGGAGGAGAGATTGGGATCGACTCGCCTTCGTTGATGGTCGGGCCGCGGGGGAAAGCGGCTCCCATGCTTTCACAACCGAAGCGAGTACTGAATGTATTCGATGAACATGGAAATCCGGTGGCCGTAATGGGGGGCGAGGGGGACTCTGTGGGTGTTTACCGGGACTGGTCCTTCACCAATCCACATGGATACTCCGGCGGACGCCTAGCCTACACACTGAACCCGCATTCGACCGGCAAACAGGTGCGGACCTGCGTTTCGTGCCATCTATCTTCTCGTGCGCTGGGTCTGGGTGAAGGGGACCTGCGCATTGGCTTGGATTCTATCGGTAAAAGTGACACGTTACGGCCCCTGGTGCGAACGGAGATTGTTTCCGGTCGTTCTCGTCTTTCGCCGGATGCGACGGTGACCCTGCACGGGGAACCGGTCGCAGGCGTTAGCCAAGCCGGGGCGCGTCTTTTCAATCAGAAAGAGATTAATCGAATCCTGAAAGTAGGAAACTGCATTCCTTGTCACGACCGTTATGATGATCCAATCTACCAGAATATGTCGAAGAGTTATGCTTTTGAAAAAACCCTGGACCACCGCAACCTGAGAAAAAGAATTTTAAATCAGCAGTGATACCCATTCGCAAATTCATTCTGACATCAGTACTAGCGGTAGTGCTCGCTGTTTTCTACATGCCTCAACTGTTTGCCCAAGAGTCGGTTCCTTCAAACTGGAGAGATTCCTTTGGTCCGCCACCTGTTTATGAATCTCTGGAAACCGAAGCTCTGCCGGAAGCTGGGACTGTTCCGGGAACCAAAGTTAAAACTCCACCAGAAGTTCAAACTGAAACTGCTCGACAGGCCGAAGTAGAGATTGGACCACAGGATTTTCCCGTCCAAGAAAAAAGCGGGATTGGGCCAGTTCCTTCGCCCAGTGTTCCTTACAAGAAAATGGTCGAAGTTCCCACGCCGGAAGAAAAGCGCTTTATCGATGCGGGAGATTTTC
>CAJWLY010000149.1 GCA_913043155.1 uncultured Nitrospinaceae bacterium
CGTTTTCCCTGGGGGGCGTCGGGGCGGGCGCAGACCTTGGGACGGACCGATGGAATGAGTAAACTGGTTTTGGAGGCTGGTACCGGGCGTGTTTTGGGTGTCGGTATTGTCGGTCATGGTGCGGGAGAACTCATTGCCGAGGGGGTACTTGCTATCGAGATGGGTGCAACAGCTAAAGACCTCGCACATACTATCCACCCCCACCCGACTCTTTCTGAAACTCTCATGGAAGCAGCGGAGGTTTTTTTCGGTACCGCGACCCATGTCCATAAGCGTTCCAGAAAATAAAACCCTTCGGAGCAATCTGCCTCGCTCAAACCCACTTAAAAAAAATTCGTGTGGTGAGCTTTCGGTGAAACCGAGAATTTAGGCTACGTGGGTGTTGATAGGAATGAGCTGGGACCGGATATTTTTTTCATCTGAAAGTTGGTCTAAAACTTCATAAAGAGAGGTAATTCCGTTGGAAACAGTGCCTTCAATATTAATGTAGTAAGTGTTGCTGTCCGCAGTGTCGTTCAGGTTGGATTCCAGTGTGAGGATGTTGAGTCCGGCCTTCGCCAGTGAACTTGTCACGTCTTCGATAATTCCCATGCGGTCTTCGGTGAAAAGGTTGATTCGGACATCCGGTTCGATGTGGTGGGTTCCCTGCTCGATTTCCATTAGGTGTTGACTGAGATCTAGAGAATCTGCTAGCGGAGCAATGATCTCTCCTAACATTTTCTGCGATCCGTTAAAATGTACTGTAAGCATGATCGCGAAGTTATTTCCGAGGCGCGCCATTGAGGAGTCACCAAGATTGCACCCTTTTTTGCACAGGCCGGCGCTTAGCTTCGCGACGATTCCCGGTTGATCTCGTCCAATCAAGGAAAGTAAATACCATTTTTTCATAAAAATCTAAACCGTGGATGGCGTTCGGTTTGTTTGCCAACGGGTAAATATTAGCATAAAAATTTAGGCAAAGCCTTTCATTTTGCCCGGAGTTGATTGAGAGGATTGACCTGCCAGGGCAGCTAGAAGAAAGATGATCTTTCCCTAATAGTTTTATCAATGCAATACCAAGCCGTGTTTTTTTTGGTCGACTTGTTGCGGCACTGTGAGAGGGTGCCTTGGTAAGTTATGAATTTTAATTGATTGTGCTCCTGCCACTAACAACGACAGCAAAACCTAAACTTCTAGAAGAATTAAGAAAATCCTTAATTCCTTGTCTCCCTGCACAAAAAAACATACACTAAATAGGCTTAGTTGTTTCGCTTGAGGCTATGTATGAGTCAGGATAGGTATACAAAATTTATTCTAACGGTCATTGCATTTTCTCTTTTTTTGATCGCCCTTAACCTTTCGGTTACAGGATTTGTTTTATATGATTTATACAACGAGGAGATGGAAACACTTTTATCAAAAATTAGTTCGCGTATCGATGAGATTTCTTCAAGCATAGATGATGTTGTCGAAGCAATTAAAAAACGCTAGCTATTTGCGTCTCATAAGGCGACCGATTCCTGGTGCACGAAGACATCTTTTGCCAACGCAAAGGGAGGGAAAAAATATGAAAAAGCTGCTTTTTTTGCTGGTTTTGATATGTTTTGTTTTGAGCGTGGGTTGTTATGGAGACTATGGAGAAAAAAAAGATTCCAAGACGTCTGATTCTAAGAATAGCGCGGTGAGCCTTCCTGAGGGTCCCTTGGCTTTACCTGAAGGTGCCAACGCGGAAGCCAATATGCACAATGAGGAAGGTATTTCACATTATAAAGAAGGGCACTATGATGTTGCCCTCAAGCATTTTCGGGAAGCCTCCGCGATTGACTCTTCTACGGGGGAGGTTCATTTCAACGAAGCTATCTGCCTCGACAAGCTAGGGGATCATGGAGGGGCGACCAAGCATTTTAAAGTGGCGCAACAAAAAGCAAATGGAAGCACATTAATTTTGGAATCGAAGATTTTGTTAAATCACGTTCAATAAATACCCGAAATGTCCTGAAATTTAGAATTGATGGACGGACGAATTTATCAGGGTGTGGAAGCCGGGGCCTTCGGGTCCCGGTTTTTTTTATACTGCCAGTGAGCTTAGGCAACTAAAGCTAGTTTAAGGGAGTGATGAACTGGCAGGGATGTTCAGAGTCTTTTGTTATGTCGTTTCTATTAGATCAACATTATCTGATATTGCAGGCATTTCCGCGGTTATACAGGCACCAATCAGGACTACAAACCAGGAAATGAAGACCCAGACAAAAAATACCGGGATGACCCATAAAGCACCATAGATAATCTGGTAGGCGTAAAAATTGGTCATATAGATGGCAAAAACGTACTTGGAGATTTCAAATAGAATCGTCGAGGCAGCGGTGCCGGCCAGAGCATGTCGAAAAAGCACCGTCTGGTTGGGAATGATGAGGTACATCAGCAGAAATGCGGTTGCCTCCAGCAGCAGTGGTAGCAATTTGAGCAGCCGGGTGCCCAAGTTTTCCGGGACCGGCATGCCTGACAGCATGGGCAGTGAAACAAGGTAGGAGGTTACGGATAGACTGGCGACCATTAACACGGGACCGAGTGTAATCATCGCCCAATAGACCAACAACCGCTGTGCCAACCGACGACCGTTCTTGACTCGCCAGATATCGTTGAAGGTATTTTCAATAGTCGAGAATAGAAGTAAGGTGCTAAGTATCAGCACACCGGCACTGATGGCCGTCAAACTGTCGGTATGATTAGCGAGTTCATGAAGGTAGTTGGTTACAACGTCACCCGTCGCCGGCACGAAGTTGGCGTAAAGAAATTTTTCTACGATGCTGCCCCACTTTTCGAAAACTGGAAAGAGTGAGAGGATGGAGAACGTCACTGTTAGCAACGGAACCAATGCCAACAGGGTGGTGAAAGCAAGAGAAGATGCCACTCGGGTGGCACGGTCCTCTCGCATGCGTTGCAGTACGCCATAGACCAGTAGCCGCAGTTGTGAACCCAGATCGCTCAATTTTCTGCACCCCTTTTGGACCACCAATAAAAAAGGCTTGGGAAGGTTAAAGGCATTCATTGTCAAAAATAGGAGCAGTTGCTCACAATCCTCCCTTGGGAAGGATGAAACTATTTTAAGTTAGTTGGTGGAGATAGGCAAGGTGGCAGAGAAAGAGCTTGACCATTGCCTGAAAAATGGATTGTAGGGGGAGATAAGGCTGGTTATGACAAGTCTATACTGGGTCTTTATACTGTGAAAGGAGTATTAGTTTTGGGGGCCTCTTGAAGTTACGCCTTGCAGGTGCCCGAGGCAGAGAACAGCAGCTTGATTTCCCGTGATATATAAATGGATTTGGACACCCACACAAGCCCATCCAGAGCGTTTAATGGCCTATTTTAGGGGGTATTCGAAATATTAATCTCTGTTGATTTGTTTGTGTATCAGTCCGTCCACCGAATATTTTCCCCCGCCAAAAATCAAAAGGGGAATACAGATTGCGATAACCAAGAGATGAAATTCAAAACCCTCACCAACTACCTTCCCATCTCCTGTTAACTTACCAAACCAGTTCATAAAAAAACCGTTAGGCCAATGGACCATTGTAATAGCACCCGTCATTATGCAGATTATTCCAAACGCGGATAATCTGGTGAGAAACCCGGTAATCAAACCGAGCGACCCCAAGGCTTCACCTACAATGCATAGAAATGCGACTATCCACGGCAAACCGTGCACACCCGTAAAATACGACATGGTGCCGGTAAAACCAAACCCACCAAACCATCCAAGAAGTTTTTGTGCCCCATGAGGAAAAATCACGCATCCCACTACAACCCGAGGTACTAGATAGGAAAAACTGTCATTAGTTTGAAAAAAATGTTTCA
>CAJWLY010000150.1 GCA_913043155.1 uncultured Nitrospinaceae bacterium
ATATTTTTTTCTGGAGGGGTTATCCTACGGTCACCGACTTAGCCAGAAATCGAGGTTTGTCAATATTGCGTTTGAGGGAGGTGGCTGTGAAATAGGCAAACAATTGTCCGATTACCAGTTGGATCAATGGGGCAACAAGTGGAGAAACATTCGGTAGAATCAGTTCTTCGTTGAACAAACCCTTATTCCTTCCCTTTTCGTTAAAATGGATGCCGAAAACGAATCCAGAGCGAGCGCGGATTTCCTCCACACTACGCAGAGTGGCTTCGTACAATTCTTTGTCCCCACAGGGCGGAGTGAACACTATGGTATTGACTTCGTCATCAACCATCGCCAATGTTCCATGCTTGAGAAAGCCACCGGACATCCCCTCGGCATGCACATAAGCAACTTCCTTCATTTTAAGGGCCGACTCTAAGGCAACTGGGTAGTATATTCCTCGCCCAAGATACAGCCAGTTTTTGATTTTTGCATAATTATGTGCGACCCGATGGATGAATCCGGACCGCTCGTTCAAGATACTTTGAATAATACCAGGCAACTCTCGAAGCGCCGCCAGAGATTCATCAAACTCCTTTCGAACGAGCACCTTCCTTTTGAGCCCAAGCCGCAACGCCAGCAGCATCATGATGACCATCTGTGTAAAGGCCGCCTTGGTGCTGATCACGCAAATCTCGGGTCCGGACCCTTGTAGGATTACCTTATCGACCAAGCGTGAAATGGAGGAGCCCATCACATTCACGATTGCGGCAGTTTTTGCTCCTTTGGACTTGGCATGTTTAAGTGCAGAAATAGTATCGAAGGTTTCACCTGACTGAGAAACAGTAAGCACCAGTGTTTTCTTATCCACCGTAGCCAGGGAAGTGAATTCATCCGAACTAATCGCAGGAATGAATTGACCCGCCAGCGAGGAGAACAAATATTTTGAAAATTTAGAAACATAAAAAGTGGTGCCAACTCCCACGAGATAAACATTCTCACTTTTTTGAATCATTCCGGCAAGTTCGTCTAGTGACGCCGAATCCAGCTCCAAAGCCGTAGTGATGGTCTGCGGTTGCTCATAGATTTCCTTGAGCATGTAATGTGGGTATCCACCTTTTTTAGCTGCCTCGTTGTCCCATTCGATTTTGGTAATAGATTTGGTCACCTCTTTCTGCGTTAGATAACTTTTAACCACATAGGAATCCCTGGACAAAATGGCATACTCGCCGTCCCCGATAATAATCGCATTCTTGGTATAATCGATGAACGCGTTGAAATCGGAGCCGACGAATTTCAATTCATCACCGATCCCCAGCATCAACGGGGATTCCCTCCGGGCGCAGAAAATTTGGTCAGGATGATAAATGGAAATAATCGCAAGGGCAAAGGTTCCTTCCAGCATATTCAGAGTTTTCACCAATGCCAGCTCAACATCGTTGCACTCCTTGTAATGCTTTTCCAACAAGTGAGGAATCACTTCGGTATCCGTATCCGAGTCAAACTGATGTCCTTCGCCGATCAACCCGTCCCGAAGAAACCGATAGTTGGATAGAATACCGTTATGGACCACCGCAAACGCTCCATCACAGGAAGTAAAAGGATGCGTGTTCTCCTGGGTCACCGTTCCGTGAGTCGCCCAACGAGTATGGGCAATGCCAACCCTACTTTTTTTTGAGAGAATATTCTCCCTATGAAAAATTTCCTCTACCCCCCCGATATTTTTTCGAACAATCAGGTGTTTCTTATTCATCAAGGCAACTCCACAGGAGTCGTATCCGCGGTACTCCAAGTTGCGGATCCCCTCAAACAGAACCTCTGAAATATTATTCAACCCAACTACACCATTGATCCCACACATGAGCTATCCCTTTATTACGTCTTGCTGGTGACTGAATACTGGGCGGAAAGAATTTTTCCCGAGGTAACCACGGTTCCCGGTTGAATAGTGTTTCCCGCCCCGATCGTCACATTGTCGCCAATAAACGCGCCCAATTTTGTCAGGCCTGAGGGAAAAGATCTCTTCCCATTCTGCATCTGAATCGGTTTCCAATCTACCGTCCGGTTTACAGTCATGGATCCGGCCCCGATATCGACGTTTTCACCAAGAACACTATCACCGATGAAGGATAACCGCCCTATACTCGAGTTTTGCAAGACCACACAATTCTTAAGTTCCACACCATAACCCACAGAGCACTTACCTCCGATCGAAGTATAACTGCGAACCAATGAGTTATTACCTACATAGGTTCCCTTGCCGATGAAGCAGGGACCCTCCAGAACAGCACCGGCCTTGATGACGACATCCTCTTCAATATTGACAATTCCCTGAATCGTTACATTTGACTCCAGAACCGCAGACTTGGCAATGGAGGAGCGGGCCCATGAGTCCAGAACAATCCGATTGGCCTTGAGAATTTCCCAGGGGTAAACTATATCAAGCCACTCGTCTTCCCACATCGAAGCCATCAGGTCACCTTCTTTTACCAGCGCCTTGAGAGCCTTTTCCATGGACCGCTGATTCTTTTCCAGCAAACTGAAGAACGATTGTGGCAAAACAAAAACACCCGCCAATACATAATTCCCAAAGTTGTCTCCCTTGGGTTTTTCGATGATCTTGGTGATTTTCATTTGTGCGTTCAAAAATACGTTGCCAAAACTTTCATTGGAGGGCGGCAAACAAATCGAAGCAACGGGGCGTTTAAACGAATGAAACGACTGCAGTACCTTGCTGTAAATATTTTCAGCAGTTACCGTATCTCCATAAATAAGAAGAAAATATTCGCCCGGCAAAATACTATCCTTCGCCTGCAACACCGCATCGCCAATTCCGCTACTTTGCTTTTGTTCCATGCAGCGGATGTTCATTCCATCGCCGGAACGTGAGGCGACAATGTCCTGGAGTTTCTCTTTATGATGACCCACGACAAGAAAGACGTCGTTGATCCCCGCATTTTTCAACTGGGTCAGGCTGTTTTCCAGCAGGGTCTTGCCCGCAATCGAGATCATAGGGATCGGGCGGGTGGCCGAAAACGGTTCGAGGTTGGTGCCCTTGCCGGCGGCGAGGAGAATGGTTTTCATTTAGACCTCGTCCTTGATGACGTTTACGCGATGTGTGATGAACTTATGAGGGTTGGGTTTGTTCCGCCAAAAACTGCTCGGCTCGCTCCAAATCTTTCATGGAATTGATCCCAAACAATTCTGCGGCATCTTGGATTTGCACGGCTTCTACACCAAAACCGCTCTCCACTATATAACGTATCGTATCGGTCAAATAAAATTCTTTCTGAGCGTTGTCGTTGTCGAGCGAAGCTAATGCATTGAAAAGAAAACATTTATCAAAACAATAAACCCCTGCGTTGAATTCGTAAACCTTTTTTTCCTCAATTGAGGCGTCTTTCTGCTCGACGATCTTGACTACGGCCCCTTTTTCGTCACGGATAATACAGCCAAAGTCTTTTTTTTCCGGTGTTTTAAGTGTCAACAGCGTACACAGGGCACCTGTTTCACGGTGACGTTCCAGCAGGGTGGCCAGTGTCGTGGATTTAACGAACGGCATGTCTCCGCAAACGACCAGAACATCTCCTTCAAAATCGGCCAACACTGACTCCGCCTGTCTCGCGGCATGGCCCGTCCCCAACTGTTCCTTCTGTTCAGCAAATTCAAGCTCGTGGTTCGAAAACTCCAACCTCACGCGGTCCGATTGAAATCCAACCACAATAATCGAACGATTAGCTTGGAGGGGAGCGAGGAAATCCAGAACATAATGCAATAAAGGACGGCCACCGAGCGGTTGAAGCACTTTAGCAAGAGGGGATTCCATCCGAG
>CAJWLY010000151.1 GCA_913043155.1 uncultured Nitrospinaceae bacterium
GAACTGGTTCAACAGTTCGACTGGGCAGTACCCGATATCGTGGTTGTTCCCGGGGGAAACCTTGGAAATGTGAGCGCCATAGGGCGTGGGTTCCAGATGCTCCTAGAACTAGGGGTCATCGATAAACTACCGCGTCTTGTTTGCGCCCAGGCAGAGCGGGCCGATCCACTTTACAGAAGCTATAAGTCCGGATTCAAAAAATTCAAACCAATTCAGGCGAAGAAGACGTTAGCCTCGGCAATTCAAATTGGTGATCCGGTTAGTGTTAAAAAAGCGATTCGAACTCTGCAAGCGTTTGAAGGCATTGTCGAAGAAGCAACGGAGCAAGAACTGGCGACTGCCGTGGGGCGGGCCAATCGGACAGGGCTCCTCTGTTGTCCACATACTGGTGTTGCTTTGGCCGTACTGGAAAAGCTGGTTCGGCGTGGGGAGATTCCAAAAAAAAGTAGGGTAGTCGTGATCTCAACTGCCAACGGATTAAAATTCACAGATTTTCTATATAAATATCATGCAGCAAAACTTAAAGGAATCGATTCTAAATTTGCCTACAGCCCGGTCGATCTTCCCGCCGACTATGAAGCCGTGCGAGAAACCATTCTGAAAAATATCGGGTGTTAGGTATGCATAAGGACAGCGTTTTGTGGATTCTCATGGGATTCCTGGCATTGTCCTGGTCGATGGGCGCCGGCTCCCTGTGGGCGGCGGAAGCTGATAAACGCAGGGTTGTTATTGAATCTGGTGAATTTGAGATGGGCGACGACTCTTTTTGCGCTGAAGAGCAAGGAAACTCCGACTGGTGCTCCGACGAAACGCCGCACAAGGTTCGACTCAGCGCGTTTTTAATCGACAGATACGAAGTGACCAATGCCGAGTACCTGAGTTGCTTCGAAGAAGGGATCTGTGATCCTAACGAAATGCATGAATTTCGTCCCAAAGATTTCAATATACCGGACCAGCCGGTGGTGTTCGTTTCTTGGAAGGATGCAGAAACGTTCTGTCGGTGGCGAGGCGGTGACCTCCCCACCGAGGCGCAATGGGAACGCGCCGCTAAAGCGGAAAATCTAGGCAGAGCACATTTTCGACAGAATTATGAATCAGGTTCGCCGCTTTCCGTTGGACGTCATCGTCCCAACTCCAACGGAATCTACGATATGATGGGAAACGTATACGAATGGACCCGCGACTGGTATGGACCGCTGGCAAACGATAGGGTGGTGTCCAACCCAAAAGGACCGCCTGAGGGAAAAGAAAAGGTTGTGCGCGGGGGAGCGTGGAATTCTCCTAATCATTTTTTGCGAGCTTCCGATCGGGTGGCTCGGTCGCCCCAGTTCAAATACAGCGATGTAGGAATTCGATGCACCTACACATCGAAACAGGGAGATTGAGGCATCATGTCGGATGTTAAAGAACTGGTCATTATAGGTTCAGGACCCGCTGGACACACGGCGGCCATTTACGCGGCGCGGGCAAACCTCAGGCCGTTCATGTTCGAAGGTTACGTTACAGGCGGGCCAGCCGGGGGGCAGTTGACAACTACCACCGAGGTGGAGAACTTTCCTGGTTTCCCAGAAGCCGTTGAGGGGCCAGAACTTATGCGACTATTCCGCAAGCAGTCGGCGCGGTTCGGTACCGAAATGGTCGGCGAGGATGTTAGCGAGGTGGATTTTTCCAAACGACTGTTCACGGTCAAGTCGGAAAGTAGGGGGGTGAAGACCAAGGCGGTTATCATCGCCACCGGCGCTACCGCACGCAGAATGGGTGTGCCCAACGAAGAGAAAATGTGGAACAATGGCATTTCTGCCTGTGCGGTTTGTGACGGAGCCCTCCCTTTTTTTCGCAACCAGCCGCTCATGGTCATTGGCGGGGGTGATACGGCAGTGGAAGAAGCAACCTACCTCACCAAGTTCGGATCTGTGGTTTACTTGGTTCACCGGCGCGATGAACTGCGTGCATCCAAGATCATGCAGAAGCGCGCACTCGAAAACGAAAAGATCGAGATCATGTGGAATACGGTACTCGAAGACGCTGTCGGCGAGCAGTTTGTCACGGGAGCGCAGGTTAAAAACGTCAAGTCGATGGAAGTTAAAGAAATTCCAGTTGCAGGAATTTTCTACGCCATCGGTCATACCCCAAATACTCAGGCGTTCAAAGGTCAGATCGATCTGGATGAATCCGGATACATAAAAGTAAAAGAGGGAACTCAGGAAACCAGTGTTGAAGGTGTGTTCGCCGCCGGAGATGTGCAGGACCACAAATACCGGCAAGCCGTTACCGCTGCCGGAAGCGGGTGCGCCGCCGCGCTCGAAGCCGAACGCTGGCTAGCAACCCAGGCCTGAGAGAATGGCAAGAGCTAACCCGCATCATTGAGATACCGAGCATTTCCTGACATTACCTTCTTCTCCTTTAAAAGCATGTGCCTAAAAGGGTAGGGAGGGGGGATTTTTGCCACACCCGTCCCCCCTTTCTTATACTCACCCACCTTGACATCCCCATTTTCAGTCTTATTTACTTTGGTAGAGAAGATTTAACTTTAATTGTCGGGGCAATATGCATTCTGACCGAATGACTATCAAACTGCAGGATGCCTTTTGATTCTTGAAGGGCACTTTTCCTTAGTTCAGGGATACCATACCAATAGTTGTTAAGAATTTTCTGACATTCTATGGGGTAAAATCTTGTTTTTTGATTGATAAGTAAAGGGAATAAAATTCCAGCGTAAGTGCTCTTATTTTTAATGAGAGCCGAGGAAACATATTAGGGCGGACCATTCATTACGGGCTTTGAATGGGCTTCTGCTGAGAAACGGGAAGAGATTTATCTCTTCCCGTTTTTTTATGCGCGTTTGTTGTTACGTTCAGTGCTCAGCGGGAGAGCTTTTTTCTATTGAAAGGGAGTTCCCTAATCAACGACGATCAGTTTCCGGTGCATGGGGTAATAGAGAGCTTTTTTGATGGGGCGGGTTTCCCCACTCTCTTTAATGAGGGTTTCGTACTGGTCCAGTTGGGGGCGGTAACGTTCTGTCTCTTCGTTGAAAAAATTTTCGAGGTTGGCACCCAGATGCTCCCCGGTTTTATAGTCGATAATCCAGCGCACACCATTCTCATCGACGAAGGTTCGGTCGATGGTTCTTGAACGGTAGGTGCCCTTCAGGATTTGTGTGAGTGGGTATTCGCAGCGGGCCTCCTCGTGCTGTTTTAGAATCCACCGGCCCCGGTCGTCGTTCACGATGTTTTCAACCATGGTTTTTCCCCTGTGAATTTCCTTGTCGACCATTTGCCGCGGAAGGCCCAGTGCCCGGAGGGCGGTACCCAACTTGGCTTCGAATCCTTCCATATTTTGTTCGGTCCAGGAGTCGACTCCCATTTCTGCGATATTCTTGAAGCAACGGTGGAGCACGGTGCCGAGATGCCGCGCTCCACTTCCTGCCCAGACGAACTCGGGATGTTCGGTCGTGAGCTGAAGTTCCGGCACCGTTCCGATTTCGATATCAGGTGCTGGTTCGGGAGATTGGAAATCCGCTGGGAGACGCTGAATTGTCGGGCCACTTCCGAGTGATATTTCTTCTGCAGTGTCTGTCAGGTTTTCCCCTTCTAGCGATGGCGCTATCCATTGCTTCCCTACGTGGGGCCAGAGTTTGTGGAGTAAAGATCCCTTGCGAGGTGCGGAACCATTATTTTTTGATGAGTGACCGAACAGGTGGAGTTGTTTTTTCGCTCGGGTTGCGGCGACGTAGAGGAGGCGCAGGGACTCGAAATCCAATTTTTCCCTGTCGAATCGGGCGAGGAAATTATAGATTTGTGAGGATTGGC
>CAJWLY010000152.1 GCA_913043155.1 uncultured Nitrospinaceae bacterium
AGCCGACCAAAAAAAGTATTTCCCGGAAGGCGACCAAATTCCCACAATTACCACGATTGTGTAACCCAGCCCCACCGGGACGCTGGCTGGAACTAAAAGGTCGACGGTAAACACAATGCAGGCCAACCAAAAAGCCCCGCCATAAAACAATAAATTTACCATCACGCAGTTCTTGATTTAAGGAAAAAGCCGGGGGAGGCGAGTCTGGCGGGCGGCAGAAGACAGGCCCCGTGAGTCGCCGGTTGTTTTATTTTCTAAGATTCTGATTCTTCCCTCCCCCGCAGTGGTATCGTCCGCGACACACGCGTCGCCTAAGGGAAGAGCGCACCGGGGGCCATTTTAGGAGAACGAAAATTAAAAAATCGTTAATCAGATATTAAGAATTTTTAACTCGTGGCGGGCGCCGGGCAAGCGGCATACAGGATCGGGTCCGTCGAGAGAGGACATCAGACAAGGATCATTCTGAAACACCGCCCACAGACAAAAATGAGCGCTTGCCGGCGATAAAAAAAACAAGGCCACAAGATCTTAAAAAAACGTAAGTTAGAGTGATTGACAAGGCACGCAGCCACTGAGCGCAGGTTGACCTTAAGCTGATGAAGAATTAGTGGCCTCCACCCTTGGCAAAAAAGAGTAGACTACAGGAGTTGGAGGTAACCATGGTCTGTAAAAATGAAGGTAAGACGGAACGGGTTATCAGAGTACTGCTCGGGGGGGCTTTGCTCTCATGGGGGTATTGGACCTCGGGAGATTATTGGTTGTCCTACACGGTACCTACTTACCAACTTCCCTGTTGGGAGTGGGACAACTTCGTCTCTCTGGGGTGCCTGATTGAAAGGGGTTTTATCATTGCTTTCATCGGGTTGATACCTCTTGTAACAGGTTTGATCGGGTGGTGTCCTTTAAAATCCTTGTTCAGGCTTAAAGGTTAGCAACCAACCCCTACTCGAAGCTTGTTTTCCGGTTGGATCTACAGGGGGAGAATTTCTCTTCTCCACCAAAGGGGTCCCTCTGCCCGTTCCAGGTGGTGGGTTTTCTTGTTCTAGGGTGCCCATGTCAAACCATCGCCTCCCTCGTCTGCCTGCCCACCTAAATTTCGAGTTAAAGACCCGAAAGGCTGACCGATGAGTGACTACCCGACGCTAAAGCAGATTCAAGCGACGCGGGAAAGGCTGGGGTCTCTTATTGTCGAGACACCGGCGCATCCCTGGCGGGATTCCCGGTTGTCAGACCGGACCGGCCATAGCGCCGAGGTCTTTGTCAAACTGGAACTGCTGCAGGTGACGGGAACCTTCAAACCCCGCGGGGCCCTTAACGTCATGCTTAATCTAAGCAAGGGCCAACTCAAACGGGGGGTGACCGCCGTCAGCGCCGGGAACCATGCCATTGCTACAGCGTATGCATCGAAAGCTCTCGGAACCACCGCAAAGGTGGTGATGCCCAAAAACGCCAACCCCCTGCGTATGCGAATGGCCCGGGACCTGGGCGCTGAAATCGATTTAGCGGACAATCCTCATAACGCGTTTGCCCGCGTCCAGGAAATCGAACGGGAAGAAGGCCGGACCTTTATCCATCCTTTTGAGGGCCCCTTGACCCTGCAGGGAACCGGTACCGCCGGATTGGAGTTTTCCCAACAGGTGCCGGAGTTGGACGCCATGGTTCTACCCATCGGCGGAGGAGGGCTTTGCGGAGGTTTCGCCGCGGCGCTCAAACAAGTCTGGCCGAAAATCAAAATCTATGGCGTCGAACCGGAGGGCGCCAATTCCATGTACCGGAGCTTTCAGCAGGGCAAGGCCGTCACCCTGGACCGGATCGACACCATCGCCGACAGCCTCGCGCCGCCAAAAGCCGAACCCTATACCTTTTCCGTCTGCCGCCAGTTTGTGGATGAAATCGTTCTCGTCAGCGACGATCAGTTGAAAGAAGCGATGCGGCACCTGTTTTTCGGAATGAAGCTCGCCGTTGAACCCGCGGGAGCGGCATCCACCGCAGGCCTCATGGGGCCGCTTAAGGAAAAAACCCGAAACCAAAAAGTCGGAATCATCGCCTGCGGTACCAATATCGACATCGATGATTTTCACCACATTGTCTCAAACACGGGGTAGAGCAGGAGAAGGAAGGAGACCTTTAAATTTAAATCCGGGTTAAGAAAAAATTGAAAAAATATTAACGAGGGATTGCCGGGGGCAAGCCCCAAAAACCGCTCTCCAAAAAATGTCTACTTTCAAACTTCCCAGCCGACTTGTCCTGGAACCTGCTCCCGGAAGAACAACCAATGAAAGATTTTCCTGTACAGACGACCGTCTGCCGGACTCCGCCTGCAGGATCCTGGATCCGGATTCCGGCAGGATTCATGGGTTCGCGGTGGTGGATAATACCAGGCGTGGACCTGGCCTGGGCGGGATACGCCTGGCCCGAGACCTGACCCTGGGGGAAGTCAAGCGGCTTGCCCGGGTCATGACACTCAAAAACAGTGGGGCCAACCTTCCTTATGGTGGTGGAAAATCGGGCCTCATCGCGGACCCCTCTTTCCTGGATCAAAATCCCGAGCTTAAATCCGACCTGATTTCCATGCTCGCGGAGGCCATGTTCGAGCTGGCCTCGTATGTTCCTGCGCCTGACATGGGAACCGATGAACGCGACCTGCAAATAATCCATGAAGTGTATTCCAGGCGCGGGGCAGGGTCCCAGGGTTTTCGCGGCGCCACCGGTCGACCCGCAGAAGATGGAGGAATTCCGATCGACGGTTGGGGATTGACCGCCCATGGACTGTTGGCCGCCCTGGAAACACTGGAAAAAATCGACGACCGATTCAAAATCAAAAATTCCCGGGTCGTGGTCCAGGGCTACGGAAATGTCGGCTCCTTTACGGCAATCAAACTGCAGCAGGCCGGGGCCCTCATCGTCGGAGCATCTGACATTCATGCCGGACTGTGGAATCCGCAGGGCTTGAACGTGGACGAATTGAACCGGGTGCGGCATTCCCCGCAGGGACTCCAGAATTACACCGGGGAAATTCAGAAAAAATTCACCGGTAAAAACCTGGATTGGCTGATGGAAGCTCCGTGCGAGTTCCTCGTTCCGGCGGCCCGGCCGGACTCCATCACCTCCAGGAATGCCGATCGCATTCAGTGCAAAGTGATCCTCCAGGGAGCAAACACCCCCAGTAACAAAATGACGGAATATTATCTAAACAACCGTCGCGGGATTTTGTCGCTGAATGACTTCATCGTCAACGTGGGCGGAGTCATAGGCTGTGCCGTCGAGATGAAGATGGCGTCCGACCCGGAGTACCGTGACAAGGTCCGGAAAACAGGCACACGGACTTACCTGGAAGATTTAATCTATTCCACCGTTTCCAGAAATGTAGAGGAAATTTTTCGACGTTTAAAGGACAGCCCCGAGGACACCCTGTTCCGGGAACAGGCCCTGGGACTGGCGGAGGAGCGGCTGGACTCGAAACAAAAAGAGTCCTGGCTATGAATATTCCGGAAGGCTTGTGGTCTGAAACGGTTGCAAATGAGGGGGGTAGGCTGAAAAAGAAGCGACCCGCCCCCGTCGTGCCTGGAGAGAGTACACTCGGTGGCGGGTCCGGTGTTGCAAATAACAAAAGACGACTGAAGTTCCCTAACTAGGATACCCCGCCCCTGATCTTTATTCCCTGAATGTCGTTGAAATACGGCAGTG
>CAJWLY010000153.1 GCA_913043155.1 uncultured Nitrospinaceae bacterium
GAATCTTTGAAGCTCGGCCAAAACCGCATCGGTGCAGACGGGGCCCGGGCATTACGTAAGTCTCGCACCCTCAAAAACCTTATCCATCCTGTTTTTGGGTTTTATTGATCGAATATTATCCTTGTATACGAGCCCGTGCTAGTTTCTAGGTGGCTCGCAGGTGGAGAGGAAATAGAAATTTGTGATACGATTGGGTCGCTATGGTTCAAATTCTTGAGTTCGAACGGGAAATTTTCGCTCTGGAAAATCAGATCCACGAGTTGGTTTCGATGTCCCACATGTATGATAGTGTCGGAGACATCACTCACGAGATAGGCAAGCTTCATAAAAAGGTTCGGCATATGAAGCACGATGTCTATGCCAAACTCAACGGATGGCAGAAGACGCAGGTGGCGCGGCATCCAGACAGACCGCACACGCTGGACTATATCGGATATATTTTTACGGATTTCATCGAGCTTCATGGGGATCGGCATGGCGGATACGGCCCATCAGTGGTCGGTGGATTAGGCAAGTTTGGCGATCAGTCGGTTATGATCATCGGTCACCAGAAGGGGCGAGAGACGCAGGAAAAAATTCACCGCAACTTCGGGATGTCTCAGCCTGCGGGGTACCGCAAGGCGTTACGCCTGATGAAGCTCGCACAGAAATTCAGAATTCCAATTATCAATCTCATTGATACTCCCGGTGCGTATCCAGGTATTGATGCGGAGGAAAAGGGACAGTCGGAAGCGATTGCGACGAACTTGTTCCAGATGATCGATATCGACGTGCCCATCATTGTTACGGTGATTGGCGAAGGTGGCTCCGGCGGCGCGCTTGCCATCGGCGTGGGTAACCGGGTTCTCATGTTCGAGCATTCCGTCTATTCGGTGATCTCGCCGGAAGGTTGTGCCTCTATTTTGTGGGGAGATAAAGACAAGGTCGTTCAGGCAGCGGAGGCCCTGCAACTAACAGCACCGAGTCTACTGAAGCTTGGGGTGATCGATGAAATCATCCGTGAGCCGTTGGGCGGAGCACACCGGCACCATAAACGCACCGCTATTCTCCTCAAAAAAGCCCTGCGAAAAAATCTACATGATCTTTCCCGCCTGTCGCCAGACGAGTTGGTTCACCAGCGCCATGAAAAATTCCGAAAATTAGGTGAGGTTGGATTCGAAGTTGGTGCCTGACCAGAGAACTTTCCTGCTTATAGATGCACCTGACTGTGGAAGAGGCGGGCGTATTCCGATTCGTCATGGATCAGCCTGTTGTGGGTGCCCGACTCTACGATACGTCCTGACTTCATAACGAGGACACGATTTGCCCCTTCCAGTGTTGATAGGCGGTGCGCGATGATCAGTGTAGTGCGTCCTGCCATCAAGTGTGTCAGGGCTTCCTTGATTTTTGTTTCCGTCTCGGTATCTACCGAAGCGGTAGCTTCGTCGAGCACAAGGATCGGCGGGTCTTTGAGAAATGCCCGGGCAATAGCGATGCGGTGTTTTTCCCCTCCCGAGAGTTTCACCCCACGCTCACCTATAATTGCGTTGTATCCGTTGGGAAGGTTGCGGATAAAATCGTCAGCGTGAGCCGCTACAGCCGCCTGTTTCATGCTGTCTGGATCGGCTTCCACGTTTCCATAGAGGATATTTTCTGCCACGGTGCCGTTGAACAGGAAGGGGTCCTGAGGGACCAGCCCGATTTGCTCGCGCAGGTAGGAAGTTTTTAAATTGCGAATACAATGGTTGTCCAAATAAATTTCCCCGGTGTCGGTGTCGTAGAATCGAAGCAAGAGTTTCACTAGAGTTGATTTCCCGCTTCCAGTGTGCCCCACTAGCGCTATCTTCTCGCCCGGCTCAATCTGGAACGAAAGGTCCTCAACCGCATTTTTCCCCTTGATGTAAGCAAAGGTCACCCGGTCAAAGGTGATGGCTCCGCGAACGTTAGTTGAAGGCAGCTTCGCGTCTGGTGATTCACAAACGTCAGGTTTTTGGTCCATGATTTCGAACAGGCGCTCTCCGGAAGCCAGTGCGTGCTGAAGCATGTGGTTCACCGAATGGAGTTGGTTGATCGGCGTGTAGAACAACGCAAGGTATCCAATGAACGCAACAAGTGATCCGACGGTTATCTCGTCGATGCGTACCAGTCCGATTCCATAAAACAGAATGAAAACCGTTCCCAGCGATCCAAAAAACATCATCGTTGGGGAGTACATGGCCCACAAGCGCATCACTTCAAGCGTCCCATTGCAGTAGTCCCTGCTTTTCTCCTCGAAGCGTTCGATTTCGTGTGGTTGCCGATTGAAGGCGAGGGTCTCGCGAATTCCGGAAATGGAGTCTTGAAGCCGGGCATTCATTTTGGCCGCCCGCTCTCGCACCATGTGGTACCGGCTGTGAGCCTTGACCGTGTATTTGCAGGCGCCCCAGACGAGAAACGGGATGGGAAGTAGAGCCACCAGAGCCAGTTTCCAGTGCAGGTAAAAAAGAATGATGGTTATGCCGGTTAGGGTTAAAACGGCGGTAACAACCTGTTCGACTCCGTCAATAAAAATACGTTCGACGTAATTCACGTCGTCGTTGACCCGCGACATGAGTTCGCCGGTGGAGCGATTTTCAAAAAAATTGATCGACAATCTCTGCAGGGACCGGTAAATCTCCGAACGTAAATCGAAGACTACGCTCTGCTCTACGCGGTTGTTGAATATGATGCGTTTGTGGTTAAAAAAATTACGAGTGAGATAAACAAAGATAAGTCCACTTACAGCCCAATAGACCATCGAAGTTCCGTTGCCATCAACCAGTCGGTCGACGACCACCTTGATGAGCCATGGCGGCACCAAGTCGAGCAGCGTGGTAAGGACGGCGAATCCAAGTGTCAGCATCACACCTGTCTTGTAGGGTTTGAGGTAACCGAGAACCCGCAAAAGAGATTTCATGATAGGAATTCGTTTAACAAGGCTTTGTTCTGTGAAACATATGTAGATCATGGTATTTTCCACAGAACATATTGTCAACCGCCTGACAGGGTTTCAGTGTTTAGCGAGGATGAAGTAATGGAATACAGAAAACTCG
Organism: uncultured Nitrospinaceae bacterium; assembly: GCA_913043155.1. GTDB lineage: Bacteria > Nitrospinota > Nitrospinia > Nitrospinales > VA-1 > CAJWLY01. Next base: position 3,051 of record CAJWLY010000153.1, read on the forward strand.
GCGACAGTGATCTGGAAGTTTCGATCATCGGTTTTGGGGCCTGGGGGGTTGGTGGAGCGCCATTCTGGTCTAATGAGGGCGACGCGCAATCGGCACGAGCTATATTAAGATCATACGAACTAGGCATCAATTTTTTCGATACCGCGCCGGTGTATGGATTCGGTCACTCCGAGGAACTTCTTGGGAAGACACTAAAACCTGTGCGAAGAGAAGTGCTCTATGCCACCAAATGCGGTTTGCGCTGGAGCAAAAAGGCGTTGGGCTCCATCACCAAGAACGCAAGTCGGCAATCCATCCAAGAGGAAATCGATCAGAGTCTGAGGCGGCTCGACACGGATTACATCGATCTCTACCAGGTTCACTGGCCCGATGAAGCCACGCCGCAGGAAGAGACGATGGAGGCGTTGCTGGAAATTCAGAAACAGGGAAAGATAAGGGCTATCGGTGTCAGCAACTATTCTGTGAAGCAGGTGGAAAACCTCATAAAAACCGGAAAGATTGTGTCCCTGCAACCCGACTATAGCCTGCTGAATCGATCGGTTGAAAAAGAATGTGTTCCCTTTTGCCGAGCGAACCGGATTGGCATCATCGCCTACAGTCCGCTGGCCTCAGGATTGCTCACTGGGA
>CAJWLY010000154.1 GCA_913043155.1 uncultured Nitrospinaceae bacterium
GGTCAGGGGGTGATCGGCGATCGATCCGTCGACATAGATGGTTTCCGGGATAAATAGCATAAAACTTAAAACAACGCAGGGGTTTTATAAATGATTGATTTTTTTGAGATTATAATGCACAATGCATTTGCTTTTTTATTAAGGCATCTGTTAGCTGTGCTCGCGACTTATGTTCCTGAAGGCTGTTACAAAATCAATAACCCGAACCCGTTACAAACGCAAGCCCCGAAGGTTCCTCGTCTAGGGATCTTCGCCGTGAGACCGGAAGCCAGTTCGTTTTCAACTCTCCAACGCTGACGTCGTACTATGGAACCTTTTTCATCTTTGAAGAATCAGAAATTGCCAAGGAGTCGGCAACTCGTTCCCCCGATCTTGTTCAGCTTTTTGTTGGTATTGTCCGTTGGACTCAACATCTATTTTCTAGTTTTTCAAAACAGCTCAGATTTGTTGGGCAACGTGCATGCTACCGAACCGGAAGAAGCGAAGGAAGTCAAGGTGCCGACGGCCGCGTTGGAAGACGAGGCAGCAGAACCCAGGCTGCCAACGGTGGCGATCCGTGAGGAAGAACCGATATTGAAGGATCGGCCTAGCGAGGAGCAGGCTTTTAATGTGAAACGAACCTCGCTTGATTCATCGGGTCACTTTCCTGGAAGAAATATTCAAACGTTACGGGTTAGGATCAGAAACTCTCTCAGTTATACCATTTGCCGGACCATGAATGCAGATGAGTGTGGTCCGTTTGCCGCCCAACTAGGGCGCTTGCTGGTTTGGGTCCTCGATGTCAACCGGGACTTGCGTAAAGGAGACCATCTGGACGTGGTGTACGAGCGATTGGATAACCAGGGTCAGTTCAAGATCCTCCATTTGAACTATGAGAGCGGTTATCTAGGCAAGACTCTGGAAGCCAATTTTTACAAAGCGACCGGTATGACGTATGGGAGCTATTTCGATCGGGAGGGTAAAGAGATCCCTCAACGCATTGTGGGAAAGCAATCGCCGATTGCCGACTACATAGAAATCACTTCCCTTCCTGGAGACTTCCGCAAGGGACGTCGGGGTCACCACGGTACCGATTTTAAAGCCGAAGTTGGAACGCCGATCCGCGCCACATTTGACGGAAGAGTTCTCCGCATCAATTGGAATGTGCGGGCCAACGGATACTGTGTCGAACTCGACCACCCGGCGCAAGGGATCAAGACTCGGTACCTGCATCTAAGTCGGGTGCTCGTTAAACGCGGGCAGTACGTTAAACAAGGCGAGGCCATCGCCCAATCCGGAAATACCGGTCGCTCCTTCGCCCCCCACCTCCATTATGAAGTCCTGAGCCGCGGCAAAAAGAAAACCATTTATAATCCATTCGACTTCAAATACCATAAAACCTACCGTCGGAAAATCTCCAACCAGGAAACCGGTGATTACCTGATGATAATTCGTCGCTACGACACGATCCTTCAGGCGAACGAAACTGCCGGGAAAACCCAGGTGAGTTAAAGCCCCTTTCAGACATCTAGTACCTTGTGACCGGGGCGGGAGTGTGTACCAATGCCTCGTGCCGGCAAACAATCCAGAAAGAGCAGAAAGAAAAGAAAGCCACCGATACAGGTCCGTTTCGGTAAAATTCTGTTTGATCTGGTTCTGTTTTTTCTCGCCTTCACGGTGATTCCCGTTCTAACGTACCGGGTAATCAATCCACCGACTACGGCGTTATTATGGATGCGATGGGCCGAGGCGGGATACGTGGAATCTCATCCCAGGTTTTTCAAGCGTTGGGTGCGACTGGACCGAATCTCACCTCACCTCGTCCGCGCCGTTATTGCCGCAGAGGACCAGAAGTTTTTTTATCACCGAGGATTCGACTGGCGGGCCATCGAGGGGGCGATCAAGGTCAACCTGTACACGGACCGTACAGTGGGTGCCAGTACTATTTCCATGCAGACTGCCCGCAACGTTTTCCTGTGGCAAAAACGGAATTGGCTACGTAAATCGCTGGAAGTCTGGTTTACAGTCCTGATCGAGGCGCTCTGGACCAAGGAGCGCATCTTAGAGGTTTACCTGAATGTGATCGAATGGGGAGACAGCCTGTTCGGATGCGAAACCGCGTCGCGCCATTATTTTAAACACGCTTGCGAAACCCTCTCTCCGGTCGAGGCGGCTTGGATGGCTTCGGTTTTACCCAGTCCACGGAGCTGGTCCGTGATGAATCCGCAACCTCATGTTGCCGATCGCCAGTCGAAAATTCTTAGAGCGATGAACCGTGTCCAGATCCCGGTGCGCTATTAGCGGAAACCATGATTAAGATCCAAATCTCAAAGACACTGCAGGAGAAAATCCGCAAGGGGCATCCTTGGATATTTCATTACCAGGTGCAAAATGAAACTGCTGGAGGAAAGCCGGGAGACCTGGGTGTGGTATACGATTCTAACAATCGGTTCCTCGCGATCGGGTTATTTGACCCCGAATCTGACATCCGCCTACGCATTCTGCAACTTGGGAAACCCACCAGTATCGACGCCGCGTTTTTTGATGGCCGACTGAAACAGGCTCTGGTGCTTCGCGAACCGCTGGTGGATAAGGACACCACCGGTTATCGAATCATCAACGGCGAGAACGACGGATTTCCTGGGCTCGTGCTCGACCGCTACGAGAATACGGCGGTTCTTAAACTGTATACCTCTTCTTGGAAACCCTATTTAAAGATTTTATTACCGCTGTTTAGGCAAAACCTGCCCATTGACCGGTGCGTCCTGCGCTGGAGCCGCAATATGGGGGCTTTAACGAAGGGTTCTGATGGATGGGAAGATGGGCAAGTCCTTTTTGGAACGCCGGTGGCCGGTCCGGTTCGATTTCTCGAGCATGGGTTCAGCTTTGAGGTTGATGTGCTAGCCGGACAAAAGACGGGTTTTTTTTTGGATCAGCGAGACAACCGTAAGCACGTTCTTTCCCTGTCAGCAGGAAAATCCGTTTTGAACGTATTTAGCTATACTGGGGCTTTTTCCGTTTACGCTTTGGCTGGAGGGTGCCGATCAATTTTAGAAATCGACTCCAACCCCATCGCTCTCACCGTTTCGAAGCGGAACCTCCAGTTGAATTTTTCCGAACGGGTCTTTGCTCCAGAGGAATTCGATCAATTGCGGGGAGATGCTTTCGAAATGTTGGCCAGACTCGAAGCTCAAAATAAAAAGTTCGATTTGGTGCTTCTTGACCCGCCAGCGTTTGCAAAAAGAAAAAAGCAAATTCAGGTTGCGTTGAGTGCATACGCTCGCTTGGTGGAAGCGGGAACCAAACTTGTCTCGAAGCGAGGCATTCTTTTTGCCTCGTCTTGTTCGGTTCATGTGAGTTCTGTAGAATTTTACGAAGCCGTATTTTCAGGGATCCGGGCGGCTGGACGGAGCTATCGGGAACTGCGCCGCACCGGGCACGCATTGGATCATCCGGCGACGTTTACGCAAGGAGTTTATCTGAAAGCAATTTACTGCGGGATAGATGGCTAGATCTTTGATTTTAAATGGATTACTAGCCTAGCGGGTGTCGGCGTGAGGGGCCTGCTCGGTCTGTTGCTTTAGGGTGCTGCTGGGCGCTGAAACGAATTGGTTTTCGAAAAAAGTTACTGTTGGTAACTTACCTTTTTCTTCGTTTTGCTTTTTTCTTTGCTTTTTTCTTTGCTTTT
>CAJWLY010000155.1 GCA_913043155.1 uncultured Nitrospinaceae bacterium
CTTCCGATAATTCCGCCATCACATCGGAGCCCGCTGGGATGATGGCGTATGAGTCAGACGGTTACTATGAACCGCTTCCGTCTCTGGGTAAAAAGGGATACTTTGTGCAGAAGCTAGCACCAGAGGTTTATTTTTTTTCGACCGGGGTGTACAACAATTTGTTCGTGGTGACGTCGGAAGGTGTGGTTATCACCGATCCCATTCGAGGAAAAGGTAGGTTGCTTAGGGCTGCCATTCGGGAGGTGACGGATCGCCCGGTCAGGTTCATGATCTACTCGCATGCGCACATAGATCACATCGGCGATGCCCATCTTTTTGCCGGTGAGGAGGTGCAGATCATCGCCCAGTTAGAAACGGGTAAAATGCTCAGACGTTATAAGGATCCGGACCGTCCTGTTCCGCATATTAATTTTGGAATGAACTACACGCTTTCGATCGGAGGCGTTACCATTGACTTGATTTACCCTGGCGAAGGGCACGGCAAGGGCAACTCGATTATTTATATCCCCTCACACCGAATTATGATGTATGTGGATACGGTCACGCCGAAGTCGGTTCCGTTTAAAAACTTTGCCTACACCACCGATATTTTCAGCCAGGTTCGCGCTATCAAGAAAGCACTCAAGCTGGACTTCGATATCTATATTGCCGGACATCTCTATCGTCCCGGTACGCGGAAGGAGATGGAAGAAGTGCTGGAATATTACTACGCGTCGAAAGAGGCCAGCAAAGAGGCTTTGAAGAAGGTCTCTTTCCTGGATGTTCGTAAACGTTCTAAAACCAAGGATGTTGAACGTTTGTTCGGGGAATATCTTGATGCTGTGGCCGATGAGTGTTACCGGATTCTAAAACCAGAGTGGAAAAACCGGTTGATGGGGTTCGAAGCATTCACCCGCGGCCATTGCGATATCTGGAACTCGTTTCACCGCACGCACAAGGCGCCTTAAAGCATAAAGCCAAGGTCAATGTAGGGTCCCTCCCCGGGAGAGCTCTTTTTTTACGGGGGAGAAGGGGGATTTTACTGCAATACGCACAAGGCGTTTATATCTGACCTCGTTCCAAATATTTTATTGAAGACCTGTTAGTTCCCTTTCAGTTCCCGGTGTTTTTTAAGGATGTTTTTTACATTGGTATGTGAGTGTATGGGCATGCGTGCGCCCATGTGCGAAACGACCTCGGCGGCGCAGTAGGATCCGATGATCGCAGACTCTTCCAGGGTGTGGTTTTTGATGAGCCCGTAAAGCGTTCCCGCGGCAAAAAGGTCACCCGCGCCCGTAGTGTCCACGGCTTCTGTGGAGAAGGCGCCGATCTCGATTTTCTTTTCGGATGAGTTGGAGGCCCAGGATCCATTTTTTCCCCGCGTGACGAACAACGTGTCGACCATTCCCTTGAGCACATCAAACGCTTCTCTTATATCTTCCGTTTCTGCCATGGCCATTGCTTCGACGTCGTTACAAAACAGGATATCCACGTGCCAGCGTATAAAGTCGGTGAGTTGGTCTTTGAAGCTGTTGACGATGAATGCATCGCTTAGGGTGAATGCGACGGGAATTTTATCCTTTTTAGCGACTTCGGCCAACCGCAGGGCGGCGGCTCGGGTCTCCTCGCCAGTCCAAAGATATCCTTCAACATAAACCGCTCTCGAACTTTGGACGATGGTTTCGTCGATGTTGTCCTGATGCAGTGTCGATGAAACGCCGAGATGCGTGAGCATCGTGCGTTCGCTGTCAGGAGTGACCAAAACAACACAGGTGCCGGTACCGTTGGTCCCGTCACCCGGACCGGGGAAACCTACCCCGCAAATCTGCATGTCTTGGGTGTAGTGGCGGCCGTAGAGGTCGTTAGCGACCCGACCCAGGTAATATGCCATTCCGCCCAGAACACGGAATCCGTGAACCGTGTTGGCGGCAGAACCCCCTGAGGAAATTTTGGTGGGATGCTCTTTGAGCGCTTCAAGAATTTCGGCTTGATCCTCTGCCGTGGACAGGGTCATACCGCCTTTGGTCAGTGTATTCTGCTGGATGAACGCATCCTCCACACGCACTTCGATGTCGACCAGCGCGTTGCCAATGCCTACCAGATCGTATCTCATGGTCGCCTTTTACAGGATAGTCGTGATTGAAAACAAGGGAAAAGTTGACGCAAGCGTTCAAGTGAGATTTGTAATCTTTGCAATTAGACGGTAATATTTTTCCGTATGACGGATGCACTTTACAAAACAAAGAACTTTCTCTTCACGTCCTTTCTGTCTATTGCTTGTTTGGTCCCATCCTTTGTCTCGGCGCAGGAGCCGGTCGGATCGACTTCTCAGTTCGCTAGCATCATGAATGGTGTGCTGGCTCATCCCTGTTTAAGCAACAGGGATTTCGGAGTAAAGATTTACTCCCTAGACCGGAATGAAACGCTCTATTCCGTAAACAGCGATAAGTCGTTTATACCAGCCTCCAATATGAAGTTGCTGACCACGGCCATGGCGCTCAAGCGGTTGGGTCCGGACTATCGGTTCCATACCCGTTTGTATGCAACCACCCGGGTGGCTGAGGAAGCGCTGAGGGGAGATCTTTATATAAAAGGTTTTGGCGATCCCAATCTGGTGAGCGAGCAGATGTGGCTTTTAGCCAACGAACTGCGCAACTTACCGCTTCGTAAGGTGGAGGGTAATATTGTTGCTGACGATTCCTTTCTCGATGACCGGCTTCGCGTCAAAACCTGGCGCAAGCGAGCAGGGGTCGAGGCTTTTCAAGCCCCACTGGGAGCGCTATCGTTTAATTTTAATACGGTCACCGTACATGTGTCGCCCGGCGAGAAACCGGGGGACAAACCTGTGGTGGTAGTTGATCCCGACGTCGAGTTCATCCGCGTGGACAATCAGGCCAAAACGGTTTTGCAAACTCGACGCAGTCGATTGATAGTCAACCGGGTGGATCGGGGAGATTACAACGAAGTTACAGTATCCGGGGTGATCTCCGTGAACCATTCACGCGAAACATATTATTTGAATATCACCAAGCCCACGATCTATGCTGCGACGGTGTTTAAAGAATATCTGCGCCGGGCAGGGGTGGGGGTGACCGGAGCGGTGAAGATTGGTACCGTGCCCAAGGATGCCTACGATCTGGTGGACCACTCATCGGTGTCGTTGTCACTGATCCTTCGTGGACTAAACAAATTCAGCAACAACTTCGTTGCCGAACAGATTCTAAAGACTCTGGCCGCAGAACTTTATGGTCACCCCGGAACCACAGAAAACGGGCTCCAGGCCATGGAGAAATACCTGCAATCGCTGGGGTATGCTTCGGATCAATACCAGTTACTGGATGCATCCGGCCTATCGAGGCAGAATCGGTTAAGTCCAGACCAGATCGTTTCGATCCTTCAGGATATGTATGGCGATTTTGGGGTGTACCCAGAATTCGTTTCTGCGCTGGGGGCCATGGGCCGTGACGGCAACGTGCAGAAACGGATGAATGGACACAATGGCTCGGACCGAGCTCGTGTTAAGACAGGAACGCTGAATTCCGTCAGTACGCTATCGGGTTATTTCCAGTCAGCGGATGGAGAGCGGTTTGCATTTTCCATTTTGATGAATGAC
>CAJWLY010000156.1 GCA_913043155.1 uncultured Nitrospinaceae bacterium
ATCACCGGATCTCTTCATATCGGTCACGCGTTCAACAATACACTCCAAGACATTCTGGTGCGCTGGAAGCGCATGCTCGGATGTGCCACGTTATGGCAACCGGGAACGGACCACGCAGGCATCGCCACCCAGAACGTGGTTGAGCGACAACTGCATGCCGAAGGAACCACCCGGCAGGAACTGGGACGGGAAGAATTCATCAAGCGTGTCTGGAAATGGCGCAATGAGTCAGGGGGAACGATCGATCTTCAACTGCGCAAACTGGGCGCGTCTCTGGACTGGGAACGCAATCGTTTCACCATGGATGACGGGCTTTCCCGTGCTGTGCGCGAAGTGTTTGTCTCACTTTACGAAGAGGGGCTGATCTATCAGGGCGACTACATCATCAACTGGTGTCCGAGATGTCACACTGCCCTCTCCGACCTTGAAGTGGAATACCACGAAACCAAAGGCCATCTGTACCACATCAAATATTCGTTCAAGGAAGGCGGAACTCCCCTGATAATCGCGACGACCCGCCCCGAAACCATGCTGGGAGATACGGCCGTTGCGGTAAATCCGGAGGATGAACGCTACCAGGGTATGATCGGGAAAGCACTCATCCTGCCGATACTCGAACGGGAACTCCCGCTTATCGGTGACCGTTATGTTGATATTTCCTTCGGCTCAGGCGCGTTGAAAGTCACTCCCGCGCATGATCCCAACGACTTCGAACTAGGGCGCCGCCACAAGCTCGACACCATCAACGTGATGAACCCAGATGCCACTATGAACGAAGAAGCGGGACCAACCTACCAAGGGATGGATCGCATGACCTGCCGCAAGCAACTGGTAGAAGATCTGAAGGAGCGCGACCTGCTCGCCGGCATCGAAGACCATATGCATTCGGTCGGACATTGTTATCGGTGCCGAACGGTGGTGGAACCTTATATCTCCAAGCAATGGTTCGTCAAAACTCAACCGCTCGCCAAACCCGCAATGGAAGCGGTCCGAAACGGTTCCATTCGCATCGTTCCACAATTCTGGGAGAATACTTATTTCGAATGGATGGAAAACATCCGCGACTGGTGCATCTCTCGTCAAATCTGGTGGGGGCACCAGATTCCGGCCTGGCATTGTTCCGCCTGCGGGGAAATGACCGTAGCCCGGGAAACCCCGGACACCTGTTCCCACTGCGGTGCGGACGACCTCACACAGGAAAGCGACGTGCTGGACACCTGGTTCAGTTCAGCGCTCTGGCCCTTCTCCACCTTGGGCTGGCCTGACGAAACCCAGACATTAAAAAAATTCTACCCCACTTCGGTGCTTTGTACGGGATTCGACATTCTCTTTTTCTGGGTAGCACGCATGATAATGATGGGGCTCAAATTCATGGGGGACGTTCCCTTCCGAAACGTCTACATTCATGCGCTGATCCGTGACACCGAGGGGCAGAAAATGAGTAAGACCAAGGGAAACGTGATCGATCCCTTGACCATGATGAAAAAATACGGGACCGACGCTCTGCGGTTCACCTTGGCAGCGTTTGCCGCACAGGGGCGGGACATCAAGCTCGCCGAGGACCGCATCGAAGGGTACCGAAATTTCTGCAACAAGCTGTGGAACGCCTCGCGTTTCGTGCTGATGAATCTGGATGACTATGACGGAACCTGCGAGTTGGATTCAAAAACTAAACTGCCCGCTGCGCACCGCTGGATCCTAAGCCGCCTCAATGCGGCCTGCGACGAAGTCTACCAGGCGCTTGAGGAATTCAAGTTCAACGACGCCGCTTCGGCCATCTACCGGTTCATCTGGAACGAATACTGCGACTGGTTTATCGAATTATCCAAACCTCACCTGAATGGGGGAGAGGATCGCAAGGCGACTCAAAATGTTCTCGTTCACGTGCTAGAATTGAGCCTGCGCCTGCTCCATCCCTTCATGCCGTTCATCACTGAGGAAATTCGAAGCAAACTTCCAGCCGGAGACCAAAGCCTCATGATCACGCCGTTTCCGCTTTTCGATAAATCCAAATCCGACCCCGAAGCGGAAAAAACCTTCTCCACGGTCATCAACGTGGTCTCCAGTGTACGCAACATTCGCGGAGAAATGAATTTGAACCCTGGTCTCAACCTGGACTTGCTGGTCCGGACAAAACAACCAGAACAGGTTGAAATATTAAGGCTTAATTCACTTTACATTAACACCTTGGCGCGGGTGAAGCTTGTTGACTCTGGGCCCAAAGTGACTAAACCCGAAGTCTCAGCGTCCTCGGTTTGGGACGGTATGGACATTTTTGTCCCGCTGAAAGGAAAGATGGATTTTGCCGAAGAAAAGAAGCGCATCGAAAAAGAGTTGAAAAAAATTGAAAAAGATATCATAGTACTAGGCAGGAAACTCTCCAACCGAAACTTCATAGACAAGGCGCCTCCTGAGGTCATCGAGAAGGACAATCAGAGGAAGCACGCCCTCTCTGAAAAACAAAATCGGCTTACAGTTCATTTAGAAACCGTCAATCAGGCGCTCTCCTGACATCATCCGAAGGCCAAGACAATGGTCAGGAATTATTCACAGGCCGACCACCTCAGCCAACTGAGAAAAAAAAACAAAGCCTTTTTGATTGTATTGATTTTTTTTAAAGGAAAACCATCTTGAGAAGAACCGGAAGCAACCAACGATCTTCTAACCGGAACAACGGCCCGCGGCGCGGTAATGGCAATACCCAGCGCAATACCCGGGCTCGAGCCCAAAACGTTAACGGCTCAAACCGGAATTCTTCCCGAGCAAAAGAACCCCATACCCCGCACCTTTGGGCTACCACCGCTTCGTCTGGAACGCTGACTTCTCATCTCTCTATGAGCAGCAGGAACAAACAAAATGGATCCGGGAAAAACAACAACTCGAATGGAAGCGGAAAATTTTCCAGAAAGCCCGGTGGAAAATCTAAATCCAACCAGAGCGCAAGCAACTCACAAAGACACTCGAAGAACCAGACTTATCCCAACAAACCCGGCAAGGTTTTTCAAAACACGCAGGCGGTTTCAGACCAGCAGGGCCAACCCGAAGCCAAGACCAACACCTCTGGAATCCATCCGTTTGACCTGTTTTGCGCCTACCACCTAGGCATTGGAGCCAACGGTCAGTACCGACCGTCCAACATCAACGAAGTGGCCAACCGGTTCAAACAAAACATGGGTACCATTCGTCAGATTTTAAAAGAATATGAAATGGACCCAGACACCCTGCTCAACCGTGATTTCGACATGGCACTGGCGCAACTGGATATTCAGGTGGCCCCAGAGGGGGTAGACCGGACTGAACTGGCCCGGACTATTTACGAAGATTTTCTGAAAGCCCCAATCAAAAAGCGGGATTGGAAGAAGATTCTGGACGAAGACAGAAAGGAAAACGCCAAAGTTTTTGGTCGTCGCTAAACCCTCCAGCCCCCTACTCAACCGGGTCTGCTCCCCGCGGCTCCCGTTGAAATTTCAATCCCTCACTAATAATCTGGTCCTGCAGTACCCACGCCCGTCCCGTTGAACATTTCAGGTCATTCATCAAAATGGAAAATGCAAACCGCTCTCCATCCGCTGACTGGAAATAA
>CAJWLY010000157.1 GCA_913043155.1 uncultured Nitrospinaceae bacterium
GTAATTGGGGCACGTCGCAAACTCGCGTTTGAACCTGTGTATGTAATGGATCGTATGGTCAACGGCTATACCAATAGTTATTGCCGCTATCGTGATGGTCATCATATCCAGCGGAATCCGCAACCACCCCATCAACCCGAGGATCACTCCCGAGGAAAGGATGTTTGGAATAATCCCCAGAAACGCTAGGTAAGCACTGCGGAACAGGACCATGAGCATCAGTAAAATCGCAACAAATACCATGGCGAGAGTTAGAATCTGCGACCGGTACAGGCTATGGAGCATGTTGTTATACAACACTGCCATTCCGGTGAAATGGATTCGATTCGGTGCAATACTCATCTCCTCAACCAGAAACTTTTTTATCTGCTCCATAAGCTCGCCCCGGTTGAGGCTGGGATTGGTTTCTTCAATGCGCAGGGTCATGCGAATCTGATTGGCATCCTTGGACAAATACGGATCGAGGAAGGTCTTTTTCGCATCTTCCGGGAAAAGTTTCCGGTATAACGTGAGGTCATAATCGTCCGGCACCCGGTCGTCATTGAGAAGCCGGGCCACCTTCAATGTCGTTGCGATCGAAAGTACCTTCCCGATTGGCGGGAGGGTCTCTAGATAATCGTGTATCTTTTCCACCTCGAGCAGTCTATCTGCATTGAACCAGTAGTTTTCTTCTTCCTCCTCCTCTATTTCCCTGAAGGGGTCGTCAAACTGATCCTCCTGCTCCTTCTCTTTTTCCACCTCTTTCAGATAATCGAAAAAATCTTGGTCCGCGTCAATGACAATACCCAAAGGCGTGGTGCCACCAAGTTCGGTATCAATGACGCTCATTCCTTGATAAATTTCCGTAGTCTTCTTGAAGTAGTCAATAAACCGGTTGTCCACCTGCAGTTGCAATGCCCCAAAAATGCTCAGCAGCACAAGTAAAACGGAAAATACGAGAATTTTATTTTTATTGCCAAAAGTGAACAAGGCAATGGCTTGGGTCAATCGCTTGGTGGCATCCTGGCTGGAAACCGATTCCTCTGGCTCCATCAACTTAAGAAATGACGGGAAAAAGATAAACGAAAGAATAAACGCCAAGGTTATGCCAATGGTCATGATCCAGCCAAAATCAATTACCGGACGGATACCGCTGACGACCAAGGAACAAAAAGCAACAATGGTGGTGATGGCAGTATAAAAACAGGGCCAAAACATGAGGTGGACGGTTTTACTGACCAGATCGGCCTGGCTCATATGGGGGTTGCCCGCGTACAGTTCGCCGTAACGGACGATCAGGTGAATGGTCAGTGAAATGGTAATTATGGTTAATATGGAAATAAAGTTTGAAGAAATGACGGTCACCCGCCAATCCAGCCAGCCCAGAACCCCCACCACAATCCATACGGAAAGAGCAGAACAAAACAAGGGCAGCACAACCCACCGCACCCTTCTGAAAAAGAACCACATGACCATAATCATGAGGCAGGCGACGCCGATGCCGAGGAAGGAAAGATCCTCCTCTATAAAGTAGATCATGTCCGACGTGATCATGGGTACTCCGCCCAGAAAAATTTTCGCCCGGTCGCGGTATCTGTTCAAAATAGTGCGAACCGCTTCGATCTCCCGGCTTTGATGATCCTGCACCTCAGCCTGATACTGCTTGAACTTAAAGGAAACCTCTTGCAGTTCTTTTTCTTCTTTCTGGGGCAGACGACCGAGGTCCCCTTTTTTTTGTCGCAGGTCGTCTCTTTTTTCTAGGAGGGAATAAAATTTTTCATCCCACTTGTATATCGCAAGCAGGGCTGTGGTTTTGCCGTCGGGGCTAGCCAGAAGCTTTCGATAGATTGGGCTCTCGGTAAATTCTTTTTTTGCCAGTTCCTTGTCGAGGCCGGGGGTACCCAGCGTTCGAGAATCATCCCCCAAATCCGATATCTTGATCTTCGGGCTAGCCAGCAAGGGTACGTCCAGAATACTGACCACCGATTCGATTCTTTCCAGTTCCTCAAGATCCTTTTTTAAACCCTGCAGGCCCTGAAGGGATCTTTCAGACAACAACTCGTCAAAGGGCGTGTACGTAATGATGAGAAAATCTTCAGTACCGTAAGTTTTGTTGGTGGCACGGTGATAACGCAAATCCTTGTCGTTTTCCAAGATCAAGGAATCGGCAGAGGCATCCAGTTTGAAGTTTTGTACGTGCAACCCGGCAAGCCCCGCAACTAGGATAACTACCCCAAGCCAAAACCGGGGGTAACCCAAGACCAACTTGTCGTAGACGCCGGGTAGCAGTGGTCTCATAAGAAGAAATTCCTATAGCCCCTGATGTTCGCAGATCTTCAGTTAAAGGAGAGTAGCGCTTTTGCTTGAATAACAGGCAAGGGATCCGCCTGTGAGGTTTCGGCTTCAAATAAAATAACGCAGAAAAATTATCATGAAACCGGTTACCAGTCAATTCGTTTTCCCCGGCGAAGAATTTAATTAATCCCTTTGTTTTTGGCAATTTGCATACCAACCGAGGACGGGCGAACCTGAGCGGGCAGAATCTTAATTTAACCAAATTTTATTAAATTAATTGACACAATCTGCCTCGACCCCCTATAGTGAGATGCCCGCTTTATAAAATAATCGCTTAAACTTCAAAAGGTTATGAGCACAAAACGTTTCTTTTTTTCTAGCCTCAGGGGGCTTATATGGCTTGTTCTTTCCGCCTTGCTGGTTATTGGGTGTGGCACCGCTAAAGTCAAGATCTATCAACATGTTGATAGTGATACGGCCTATCCCAAAACAGTCGCCGTCCTACCCTTCAGTGTTAATTTGGAAATTGACGAAGGAAAACGGCCGCACCGCATTCTACGCGAGGTGTTTTCCAACTTCTTCAGCTACCTGGGCTACACCGACCTGCCACCCGATAAAGTCGACCGCAAGTTGGCCCACTTCATAAAAACCGGGGTGAACCCGGCCGATTTACCGCACGATCAGTTACGAAAAATCCTAGAGACTGATGCGGTGATCCGAGGCCATGTGATCGATGCCAGCAACTACTCTGCCGGCATTTACGCTGAGACAAGCATCCAAGCTAAAATAGAACTGGTCGATCTACGTTCGGGTGAGGTCCTGTGGGAAACCGAGCATACGGAACTCAACAGTTCCGGCATCGCCACACCTGGGGTGGTGAACCTTATCAATGAGCAGATCGAAAATTACGAGATAAAAAAGGCTTATCATAAAGCCGCTGAATCGTTCACGGTCAAAGTGCTCGGGCAAGTTCCCGATCCAGCTTCGACGCGTCAGAATAGTGTGCGCCTGCCCCGCATTATTTCTATTGAAACAAACATCCGCGCAAGAGATAAGCTGAAACCAAACGACCTCATCTACGTGAGCCTGCGTGGAGATGCGGGGCTGACTGCTTACTTTGACATCGGAAGTTTTAAATCGTACCTACCCATGAAAGAAATTTCACCGGGACTGTACACGGGAAGCTACCGAATTCAAAAGGGAGATCAACTGGACAGCGGCGCCCTCATTATCGGTTGCCTGAAAGACAAACAGGGGCTGACTGCGAAGAAATTCTATAAAGAAGCCATGGCCGTCAT
>CAJWLY010000158.1 GCA_913043155.1 uncultured Nitrospinaceae bacterium
TCCTGTACAACCCGAAAGGACCCAAGCAAGGAGTTATGAAGGTTCGTCGGGGTGGGGCCTGGTCTGACAGTATCATAGCTATGAGGTCCGGATACCGGGACTGGAGCCACCCACTTTCGCGCAGTTTTAATGATATCGGTTTCAGATGTGTCATCAATATTAATTTCAACTTTAGTGATGATTACCCAAAGTAAGATTGAATATATCCACCGACTGATTGACGAATCCCTGGCCGCAGGCGATGGTTCCATCGAACTGAAAGGAAAATTTATCGGTGACGAAGGGGTAGAAGCCCTGGTGCTGTCCGAGAAACTCAGCGAAATCGAGGACCTCGACCTCACTTCCAACGTGCTGACCTGGCGTGGTGCGGCCCATCTTTCAAGGTGTGACCGGTTCCATAAATTGAAGCGATTATATCTTGGAGAAAACAATATTGCTGACAAGGGAACCGCTGCCCTGATAGGGGCCCCCTTTCTTGATGGACTTTCCGTCCTAGACCTCCGCTTCAACAACATCGGTATACCCGGTGGACTTGCTCTAGCTCAATGTGAGCGATTCAGCAAGCTGCAGGTTTTTGTTCTGCAGGAGAACCAGGTCGAGGACGAAACGCTCGTCACTCTCGCCAAATGTCCGAGTTTCGGCAATCTCAGAAAATTAAACTTTTACCGGACAGGGATTTCGGTCAACGGAATCAAGATTCTGGCAAAATCCAAGGTCTTAAAAAAGGTCAAACACCTCAATCTGGGGCGAAACTATCTCCACCCCGTCTCGGCGAAGGCCTTGGCTCAGACCAAAACCCTGACCAATATTGAAACCCTTTTAATGTTTGATACCGCCATCGGCGACGAAGGGGTCAAGGCCATCATGGACTCCGGAGCCTTCCCCAAGCTCAAAACCTTCCGCGTGACCTAAAAAAGGCTTGCCTCAATAGTCCAACTTGATCTTCACCCTGTAGCCGTACAACTTTCCGAAAGGGTATCTCTTCCATGGTGAATTAAGAGAGTGGGATGGAGCTGGCAGAAGTGATTTGCTGAAATTTTTCTAAAAACTACCCTAGGAAAAAGCCTGTTGAAGAATAACAGTTATGCCGCGTGGGTTAAAATGCAGGGAGCACTTGACTACGTGCACATGGTCTAGGGACTGAGGTGGAGTTTGATGGGGCCCGGCTTAGGAATACCGGTCATTGAGCCAGGGTTCCGCCGTATTGGAGTAACCGCGCTGTTCCCAGAACCCGAGTTCGTCATGATCGCGAAATTCGATTTCGCCTATCCATTTGGCCCCCTTCCACGCATATAGTTGCGGAGCGATCATGCGAACGGGGCCACCATGCTCTGTCGTCAGGGGTTGTCCTTCCCACTGGTGCACGAGAAGAACATCATACTTCATAGCTTCTTCAAGTGGCAGATTGGTGCTATAGGCGTCGTAGGCTTTAATATAAACATACTTCACTTCCGGCAGGAGTTCACAGTAATTTGCAATGTCGCTAAACCGCACCCCACGCCAATTATTGTCCAAGCGGCTCCAGGTGGTGACGCAATGAAAATCAGACACGTCATCGACCTGCGAAAAGGCCATGAACTCTTTCCACGAAAACATTTTCGGATTCTTGACCAACCCCGAAATGGTGAGCGACCAGTCCTCCAGCTCGATTTTAGGCTGAACCCCAAGATCCAGTACTGGCCAGTTTTCTACAACCCGCTGGCCAGGCGGGATTTTTGGGTTGCCGTCGCGATTAGGCGGACCCTCTCCCTGTGGGAGTTGCCCCTCCCATTTCTGTTTATCTTGGATCGCCTTGCGGTATTGAGCCAGTTTTTCGCGCCCGGTAATGGTCTTGGAGTTTGAATCGTGGAGCATGAAGTAGTAAGATATTAGTTGATAAAATGCTATCTAAATATATAATTTTAAACTATATTTAAATTTAAAAAATAGAACGGGCCTCGATTCTTTCACCTTGTGTGTAGTCCCACTCGGTGGTTAGGATGTCAAATTTTCTTGTGGGTTACAACAAATAATAGCTTTCCCTGAATTTCTCAAATTTTTAAAACGGGGGGTACCGCGAAGACGAAGGGACGTTATTAGAGTCTATTAGGAGATAGGTCTGCCTTGGGCACGGCCTTGTCTAGTGATACGGGGATAGTTGCCTACAGGTTAGCCTGTAGCAAGCTCCATCAGTGTCGACGTACCAGGCAGATAAGAGGCAAGGTTTTGGTTTCCCCCGCCCTGTAGAAATTTTTCGAGGAATTCAAGGGATGCACCGCCTCCTGTTGAAACGAAAAAATTGGAAGAGAAATAGTTCCACAAGACGTAGGAGTCCTCTATCTGAAACTCCAGTCTAAGAAGGCTGCGGTTGATGGATTTTGTCAGTTGTTTCTCGATACGTCTCTTGATTAATTTCTTCAGCTGATTGATCCCAATTTTATTCAGGACTGCCGCTGAGTCTCCACCTCCGATAACCACAAAAAGCTTAGGGTTGACCAAAGCCGCGCCAAAAAGAAGCTGGGCCAGTTCTAGGCAACCTTCGGCGTAGCTATGGTTGGTGGGGTGATCGTAGGCTCCGATTGGGCCATTCCAGAGCACGTTTTCGACGCCTTCCGAGAGAATGTTGCGGGAAAAGTTCTGAATAGTCTTGGGCCCGAGGTCCAGTTGCAACTCCTTGTCGAAGTCTGGTAAGGGCTTTATATGGAAGTGTGGAGCTCTATAGTCGTCGGCGCACTTGTAATCATCAGGAAACAGCAACGCAACATTATTTTTCTGAGCAAGGTCGAGAATCTCCTCTGCTAGCTTAACCTCATTGACTAAATTGTCATTCTGTTCGTCTTTTTTGCTAGAGAGAATAGTCGGTATATCTCCGACTGAAAATGGAGTCATCTTGGATTTTTGCCGTTGTGATAGAAGGAAAGCGTTCACCATCTTCCCACCTATAAAAATTGCCTTGACCCCAGTGTGCACAAACTGTTTTAATACGTTGATTTTATCTGAAACCTTCGCGCCACCGGCGATGACCACCGTCTTGCCGGGTTGACTGATTATCCTTCGGCCGAAGTCCCCCAAACTCTGAACTTCCTGATGAAGAAGGATGCCTGCTGCGACCATTTTATTCTGAAGCCGCATACGCTGTGGAAGCATTTTGATGCTTTTGGTTAACCGGTGGCTGCATCCAAAAGCACAGTTGATATACACGTCGGAAATTTTTGCCAACTCATCGATGAATTCCTTGCGGTATGAGTCTGGGTTGGCCGAATTCAGCAGGTACCGGAGATTGGG
Source organism: uncultured Nitrospinaceae bacterium (assembly GCA_913043155.1). Classification (GTDB taxonomy): domain Bacteria; phylum Nitrospinota; class Nitrospinia; order Nitrospinales; family VA-1; genus CAJWLY01. The sequence continues at coordinate 3,265 of CAJWLY010000158.1, forward strand.
TAGGAACTTGATTCCCCCGGGTGGAAGCCGTTTATGTAAGGCGATCTCCAACGAATGTTTCATGTGAGAATCGATAATTTCAGGCGGGAAAATCGTATAAGTATCACCATATAATTTGCGAATCAACGTATCGAAATGGGAGCTTACAAATTGAAGATTAAAAATCCCGTCCCATCCGGATTGGCCTTTCTGTTTGTGGGGCCGGCCTAAATGAGACCCTATAACAATACGACAATCACCGTCGGTCAGTTCGTGAATTTTTTTAAACGTGGTGTCAAGAAACCGGCGAATGCGTGTGTCATCG
>CAJWLY010000159.1 GCA_913043155.1 uncultured Nitrospinaceae bacterium
AAATAGGCAGTCACTTCCGTTTCAATAAAACGCGACCCTAAAATCTGCGCGCCGACCTGCCATTCATCCGGTTTTAACCCAAGAAGAATTATGAAAGGCCAAGTGAGCCAGCCTAAAATACGAGTCATGGAAACAGGTTCTCCTGCCATGATTGGAATTTGTTTTAACGCCAGATCAATAACCGCTTCCACCCCCAAAACCACAATGAGTAAAGTGGCGATCCCGATGGCCAGTTTCACCCCTTGCGAGCCACCCTCGATCAACGCAACCATCAGATTAGAAGGTTTTTCAGGGTGTCCCCCTTGCAGATGATCGAGAGACCCTGCGTCAGGGGGTTCATTGGGGACAAACCCCATTGTTTGCGGTACCTCTGTTTCGGGCAGGGTAAGTTTACTGATTAACACCGCGCAGGGTATGGATATTATGGAAGCAGAAATAAGGTGCCCAGCAATTTGTGGAAAGACATTTTGCAATGCTATGACATAAACCGCCATAACGGTGCTGGCGACAGTGGCCATCATACAGGTGATTAAAGTTAGTAGTTCCGAGCGTGACATACGATCGAGGTAAGGTCGGATAGCCAGACCCGATTCTATGCCGACAAATATGTTGGCTGACGCTGAAAGTGACTCCGCCCCAGACAGAGCCATCAGTTTGTGAAAAACTCTGGCAAATCCATTAACACACGCTTGCATGGCTCCCAGATAATACAATGCGCTTACCACAGCTGAGAAGAAAATCACCGAAGGCAAAACCTGCATCGCGAGCACAAATCCGATCGACTGTGTTCCATCCGGCAGAGCCTGACCCGGTCCAACTGCGAGGGGGCCAAACAGAAAGATTGAGCCTTTTTGCGATGCCTGCAATGTTGTTATTAGAATATCGTTGATCCATTCGAGAGCGCTTCGCGTCCAGGGCAACCAGAACGTCAATATCCCAATACCCCAAGCAAGGCAGAGACTTCCACCAATAGTTTTTTTATTGATTGCGTTCCGGCCTCCAGTCGCCCATGCGATCAGGGCGATTATAAAAAATCCGGCAAAAGCTGTTCCTCTATACGTCAGGTCATCCATAAATACCCTTGTTGTAGTTCCTGAAAAGCATTAGATTGTGCTATTCATGTAGACTTTTAATTGGACCGATATTTATCATTATTTCAGGAATAGTCATACAACTTTTTATTAGGAATAACCATGCCCAGTATTGAAATTCAAAGTTTCTTTTATGACTTAATACATTGCAAAGATAAAATTCTTTCCACGTTTGAAGGGTGGGACGAGACCTACAACGAAGATGAGCGTGGCTCTCTAGTTGCGGGGATCCGTGAATGTTCCGATGCCGACCTCATCAATCTTCTCATTAACATACAACGAATGGCTACGGGCTATGAGCAAATCAAGGAATTGATAGATGAAGCAGAACAAAAGGAAGTGGATGCGGCCATGGACGATGATGAGGATGATGACGAGGATGATGATTGATCTTTAGGCTGGTATTGAAAAGGCCGCGTCAATCGAGTCGGCCCAGCTCGCCCGAAAGTGGGTTGATCTTAAACTGTGCCACGCTGTGATGTCCCCCCACCCAAAGAAAGTGGTTGGCGCTGAACTCGATGCTGAATATGAAATCGCTGGTCAGTCCATTAATCCGGGAATAGTTGAGGAATGTTTTTCCATCAAAGCGGGTGAGTCCCTTGCTGGATCCTATCCACAGGTTGCCGTCTGGGCCTTCCTTGAGTGCGAGAATGTAGTTTCCTGGTAATCCGTCCTGCGCTGTAAAATTACGAAAAGTTTGAGTCTGTGGATCGAACAGGCTCAGTCCACCTCCCCAGGTCCCCATCCATAGCCGATTGGTCTGGTCGAGGAGCATGGAAACGATGTAGTTGGGGCGATAGTCATTGGCCTTGGTGTTGGGCAGGTCGGAAGCCTGCTGTGCATGGTGCGCTCCCTTGAGCTTGTCGGTAATATGACGGTTTTCTTTCCGAACGATTTCATGAGCCGCTCCAAGCCCGTCTTCATGATCCCAGTTTTGCCACCCTACGCCGTCGAAAAGAGAAAGCCCTGCTTCGGTGCCGAACCAGATTCGGCCGTCGGCGCCGATCTCGATGGCATAGACCCAGTTGTCGATTAGTCCCCCGTCAGTATTTTCTACAGTAAAGCTTTCCCAGGAGGGCTTTGAAAGTGGATTGCCGCGTACGCGGTTGGCTCCGCTCCAAGTGGCGATCCACATTACGTCATTGTCAAATTCCAAGTCATAAACGAACGCATCGTTAAGTCCGTTTGGGGTGTTGAGGTTGGCCCAGCGGGTGTCGTCTAGATGGCTGAGGCCGCCTCCATAAGTGCCAACCCAAATTTTTTTTTCAGGTCCAATCTCGATGCTGAAGATGCCGTTGCTCAGCAGTCCGTTGCGGTTGTCGTAGACTACGAGGTCTTCATCGGTTGTAGTATCGTAGCGTATGACTCCCATGGATGTTCCTATCCATAGAAGGTTTTCCTGTGATTTTAGAGTCTTTACATTCCTTGCGTTTAGTGAGAAGTTGTTTGCCTTTAGGATGTGGGGAGAGTCTGTGCTAGTAATTTTTAATGCGATAGGTTTGTCAAAAGCGGCGCTATCTGTCGGGAAAAGCGCGGCGACAAGAAACAAGCAACAGAGAATCTGGGTCGGCCTAACGAGGTAGTGGTTTTGAAGACATTTGAGCTGGGGAAACATGATTTTTTTTTATGGGTGCTTTTGCTTGGGGGTTTACTTTTCCTCTCGGCCTGCGGAAAAACCTGTGACTGTTCGGATGAAAATCGCTCCCTTGCACCGATGAAAGTTTCCGCAATCGATAAGAAAGAGATGGTTCTCATTCCGGCGGGCGATTTTATCATGGGGACGGATAAAACCGACGAGGAAAATACGCACCGGAAAATCGGTGCAGTCAAACCGTTGTACCTTGATCAGCATCCGGTGCGGACGATTCATCTGGATGCTTATTATATTGACAAGTATGAGGTGACTAACGAGGAATACAAGAAGTTTATTGATGCTTCCGGATTCGACGAGTATCCCGGTCACTGGGAGAACGGCGTGTTTGCCGATGGGACCGGCAAGCATCCCGTCACGCACATCACTTGGAAGGAGGCGTGGACCTACGCCCTTTGGGCGGGGAAAATGCTCCCTAGTGAAGCCCAGTGGGAAAAAGCCGCACGTGGGGTCGATGGACAATCCTTTCCCTGGGGTGACACTTATGAAAAAGGTAATTCTAATATTGGTATAGAAGGTGCTCGTGCGCCTGTGCCTGTGGGTAGTTATCCTGGAGATTCTAGCCCTTATGGAGTTTATGACCTAGCGGGGAATGTCATGGAGTGGACCTTAAGTTGGTACCTTCCATACCCTGGTAACACCTATAAAGATCCACGTTTTGGTAAGGTATTGAAGGTACTTCGCGGAAACGGATTCCAGAAGGCGGGACATTATTTCCTGGATGCCTACCGATACACCTTTGCGCGTACCGAGGTCGACCCGAATGACTATTTTGAAAACGTCGGATTTCG
>CAJWLY010000160.1 GCA_913043155.1 uncultured Nitrospinaceae bacterium
AAACGGGAAGGGAGCGAGGACGATTTGAAAGTGGATATTTTTTTTAAACAGCCGCATGGAAAAAAACGGATCGCGGTCAATCACGCCAAGCTGATCGTTATATAGCTTGCTTGAGTTTGATAGGTTGCTGAAAAATATTTTAAGTAGAGAGGATTGTTGCCCGGAGCGTCGTAGAAGAAAGCCGACCTTTTTAAGTTGGATATGTGTTTCGATAGGCTCCGAGCGATATTGAAGGAAAAATTTTGTAGAACACTTTTTCAGTAACCCGTTAATTCTAGAAACCCTACTGCTGTTCTCTAGCGAGTTTGAGGATGGCGTTTACTTTTTCTTTTCCTCCGGGCGGGAGCCTCAGGTGAAGGCGGATGAATTTTTCCTCGTAATCCGTTTTGGCGATAACACCATGCTTTCGGATTTGTGGAATCACCTTCGCGTATTCGTAGTTTATATTTATCCGCCATGGGGTGAGTTTATTTTCATAGCATTCGACAATTGCCTGACGAAGTCTATCCAACCCCTTCCCGTCTTGACATGATATGCAAATCGCTTCCGGGTTCCGCTGAACCTGCGCTTCAAGAATCTCTGGATCTTCTATTCGGTCAATCTTGTTAAACACTAGGATGGAGTCGGTGTTTTCAACCTCCAGTTCATTGAGCACCTTGTTTGTGGTCTGAATCTGCCGTTCCACGTTGGGATCGCTGATATCCATCATTTTAAGGAGAAGATCGGCATCCCGCACTTCATCCAGGGTGCTTTTGAAGGAAGCGATGAGATCGTGCGGCAGTTTGTCGATGAGGCCTACGGTGTCGGAAAGGAGAACGGGATAAGGAAAATTCTTTTTGATTTTCCGAATGGTGGAATCAAGGGTGGCGAACAATTTGTTTTCAATTAGAACACGGGCTCCGGTCAATCGGTTCATGAGAGTGGACTTCCCGGCGTTGGTGTAACCGACGAGGGCGACTTTGTACACCCCCCCTCGGCTTTTTCTTTGTGTTTTTTTCTCCCGGTCGATCTGCTTGAGCTGGCGCGCTAACTTGGTGATCTGGTCGCGGATGAGACGCCGATCCAGTTGAATCTGTGTTTCACCGACGTCCCTCAATCCGATTCCGCCACGTTGGCGGGAGAGATGTCCCCACATCCGCGTCAGACGGGGCAGGGCGTATTTGAGGCTGGCGAGTTCCACCTGGGTTTTGGCTTCGCGGGTACGTGCATGGTCGCGGAAGATTTCTAGGATAAGCCACGAGCGGTCGATCACCCGGCACTTGAAGGTATTTTCCAGGTTGCGGTTTTGCGCGGGGGAAAGGTTGTCGTCGAAGATGACAACGTCTGCCGAGTGATGACGAACAGCCCTTAGTACCTCTTCCACCTTTCCTTTTCCGATCAGGGTTTTTGGATTGACGACGGTCAGTCTCTGTGAAAGCGTCGCCACCGGGGTGTAATAGGCGGTCGCGGCAAGGCTCTCAAGTTCATCGAGTGTTTCGGCAAATGGTGGGGCGTCATTACCTGGAAATTCCACCCCGACAAGGATCGCCTTTCTCTCTTGAGGCTGGGGTTGTTTGTACCGCGTGATGGTGGTTTTTGGTTTTCCGCCCATAAGATCACCCCTTATATCAGAATTATCGGCGCAAAGGATCCTAAGTTAACCACCCATGGGAAAAACGTTCAGGGCCCAAGCTGGCGGATAGCTTCATAGAGGACAATGCTCGCGGCGTTGGCCAGGTTTAGGGAGCGGACCCGATTGTCGTATTGGGGAATGCGGTAGGTTTGCTCCCGAAACTTTCCCAGCATGTCCTGGGCCACGCCTTCGGTTTCGCTTCCGAAGATCAGATAAGATCCCTCCTGGAACCTATGATCAAAAACCGAAGTCTGCGCTTTTGCTGAGAAAAAAACTAGAGGTGCTTTCTCCGGTAGCGTACCAAAAAAAATGTCTAGGTTTTTATGTCGGATCACTCGAAGGTGTTTCCAGTAATCCAGCCCGGCTCGTCGAAGTTGGGTGTCATTGATCTCGAATCCAAGAGGTTCAACCAGGTGAAGAATACTGCCAGTTGCTAGACACAGCCTGCCGATGGAACCTGTATTTGATGGGATTTTGGGTTCGATCAAAACGATGGAAAGATGGTGCGGCATGCGTCGCCTCGAATCTGCTCAGGTGGGTCTCCATAGCACCCTGAATTGGGTAAACCTGGACCTTGGAAGGAAGGTTTGAAGCCCTACAATTAGCGTATGTTATTTCACTAAATTATAGCCTAGTCATGCCACGAAAGTTTTCAAGTATCGATCTAATGAAAAATTTGGTGGTTTTTTATACGTCATTTATCCGCCAATAGGGAGCGTGAGCATGGGGGACACGTCTTTGATGTCCCCCGCCTGCAGGGCGAATAGTTGGGCGAGGAGGGAAAATGTGGACTTGGAGTTGAGGTCGCTGTCCTCGACGTAAAACCAGTGATCGCGGTAATAGATTACGACCGATGCGGTGCTCGGAGCAGTGGACTGGGACCGGATGCGAAGGAGATCGCCGGTGACAAGGCTCCAGTCGAATTTCTCGCCAGACTCGAGGCGTGTGGTGGTGACTTTTCCGGATTTTATGTGGGACTCGGGGGCCTCCACGGCCTGTGAAAGATAAAACATAATGCCCAGCAGGGATCGAGTGACGACTTGAATGTGTCCTGGGTCATGAGCCTTCAGTTTGGATAGGAAATACTGAGTCTGCCCGGGCGGAGTGCCCAGGTAGCCTGACAGCTCTTGAACCTCGGTCCAGTCCCGGGCCTTTGGAGAAATTTGCAGAACCAGCCCTGGTACTCCATGTGGCGCACCAAGGGCTACTTCCAGCACGCCGCGGGTTTGCAGGGTGCGGAATAATTTGATGACGCGGGCGAATTTTTCGAATTGGGGAGCCTGCTTGGGGGTTGGACCGGAAGCGCCAGGAGCATTTTTCAGTGAGTCCATCCGCTGCAGACAGAGCTGGAGAATGCGTTCGACGCTCCAACCCGAATGGTAAAGCAACGAGAGGGTTTCGATCGGCACCGGAGACAGTACGCGCTTGATGAACTTGTCTCCCTGGAGCGGTGAATAGGTGACAGTGGGTCGCTCCTGATAAGTTGTTCCCCCGCCGAACTTGAAGATATTGAGCCCGGTATCCGGTAGCTCGGCGTTTACGCTGGCATCGGTTTTCAAGGTGAACTGAGACGCAACACTACTCACTTCGAGAAAAAGCGGTGTATCCCGGTATTTGAGCCGAACAAGGTTTAGCAGTAACTGTTCGTCGTTGGTCCGTTGTACTGCAATGTTGTAGTTGCTCCGCTCCCCTTTTAACGTAGCCGGCCCCAACTCTGCGCAAGCGGAAAGCAAAAAGATCACCAGGAATCCGATTCTGGAAAGAACCGTTACTTTAGAATAGAAAGATTTGGACATGAAGCAACTTGATTTTTCTTTAAGAAGGATTGGTGGAACTGTCAGGTTTTTGTTTTTACTCGTTTTAAGATTTCGTTGTCTCCAAGATGGATCGTGGAGGTTGGGAAGGCCAT
>CAJWLY010000161.1 GCA_913043155.1 uncultured Nitrospinaceae bacterium
TCGGCGCGCAGATTTTAGGGTCGCGTTTTATTGAAACGGAAGTGACTGCCTATTTCCAATTGGCCGCTCTCCAATCTGGATCGATTCCCGCTTTTTCTTTACGGTCATTTACTGTCCTCACCTACACCCTCTGTGGTTTTGTTCATATCGCCAGTCTTGGTATTTTCGTTGGCGGTCTGGCCGCTATTGCTCCATCACGAGCCAGAGAAATTTCCCTCATTGGGATACGCGGACTGTGGACCGCCTTCCTGGCAACACTACTCACAGGCTGTATCGCAGGGGTACTGGTGCAGACCTGATGACGGCTCCATCTTGTTGCGATCATTTTTTATGGCTAAAAAATCTGATATCATGATTATTTTTAGAAACTAAAAACGTATAGCCCGTCTCAGCATTCAATCGTATGACAGAGCAGGAACGATTTATCGACAATGGCGATGACACACTCACTGACACCCGCTACAATGTTATGTGGCTGAAACATGACAGTTATCAGGTGAAGGGAAAATGGTGTAGCTGGAAAGGCGCCAACAAGTTTGTGGAAAAACTCAATGAGGAAAAGTTTGCCGGGTATGATGACTGGCGGCTCCCCAAAAAAAGCGAGGCACGCAACCTCTATGAACATGAAAGCAAAAATACCGACTTTAACGGAGACATCGTCCACATCGACCTGAAGTTTCCCGAGGGATGTGGTTTCACCTACTGGTGCGACGAAGAAAACGGGATTAACGCCATGGCATACAATTTTTACAGTGACCGGGCTTACCTTGTACGCAGAAAAACAAAAGATGATGGTTTCATGTCCTGCCGCCCCGTACGCTCATCCGGACCCTCTGTGAAAAAATTCGGCCGAGTTTCAGAAACTGGAAGAACACGGAGAGAATGATCCAATGTTCCCGGCGCCAACCGATCTATCTAGGGCTCAGCAACGAGCCACCGTCGTCGAAATCGATCTCGATGCATTTCGCCACAACCTACGAACCCTCAAATCCCTAGTGGGGCCGGTTGCGGTTATGGCCGTGGTTAAAGCTGATGCTTATGGCCATGGGGCTGTTCCCTGTGCGCAAGCCGCTATCGAGGTGGGAGTAGACTACCTAGGGGTTGGGATTATCCAAGAAGGGATCGAGTTGCGCGAAAATGGAATCACCTCCCCCATCCTGGTTCTGGGCGGGGTATTCCCCAACGAGGTCGGTGATCTCATCCATCACAACCTATCCACCAGCCTGTCGACAAGTGCCCAGGCCTGTGCCATCGCCTCTGAAGCCGAGCGGGCGGGAAAAACGATCAGCATTCACATTGAAGTTGACACTGGCATGAGCAGGCTCGGAGTCCAGCCAGAAGGCTTTGGAGATCTCCTAGAAAATGTCTCAGATTATAAAAACCTCAAAATCGAAGGAATCTTCACCCACCTGGCATCTGCTGACGAAAAAGATCCAGAACCCACGCGTCGTCAACTATCCCTCTTCGATCGGACACTGGAAAAATTACAGGCCGGAAAACTTTCCGAACCACTGAACGTGGCCGGACCTCTCTTCATTCATAGCGCTAACACCGCCGGACTCCTCCGATTTCCCGAAAGCCAATACAATCTGGTACGTCCCGGCATTAGCCTTTTCGGTTCCCTGCCCTCCCCCGTTTTAAAACCAATACTCGACCGGCAGGTTAATGCAAAAAACCTCGAACCGCTGCGCCCTGTTATGCGCTGGAAAACTCGCATCATCCAGGTGCAAACTCTTCGCAAGGGAACAGCGGTGAGTTATGGCGGACATCACGTCATCGATAGGGACAGTCGTATCGCGACCTTACCCCTGGGTTATGCCGACGGATTAAGCCGTCGATTGTCGAATAACTTGGAAGTGCTCATTCAAGGGAAGCGAGTACGACAGGTGGGAACGATCTGCATGGATATGTGCCTAGTCGACGTGACTGAAATTTCCAATGCGAAAGCGGGAGAAGAGGCTGTCATCTTCGGACATCAAGGCGATTCGGTTATCACCGTCGAAGAACTCGCTGTCCGCGCTAATACCATCCCTTACGAAATCCTCTGTGCCGTCGGCAAGCGTGTCCCACGAATTTATCTCTGAAGTTACTCTGCCAACGGCAGGTCCGCCAGTGTCTTTAGTCCATTCCGCTCGCAATATTCACCGAGCCCATCTAAAACCTTCATAGTAACGGCAGGATCGACAAAGTTGGCAGTGCCGATTTGTACGGCACGGGCACCTGCCATAAGAAACTCCAGCGCATCTCCCGTAGAAGAAATTCCTCCAATCCCGATGACTGGAATCTTTACGGCACGCACCGTTTTATATACCAGGGCAAGCGCAATGGGCCTGATGGCGGGGCCGGATAATCCGCCAGTGACGTTGGCAAGCCACGGCTTCCCAGAGTTTGTATCGATCGTCATGCCCACTTGAGTATTGATCAGCGACAGGGCGTCGGCGCCGGCAACCTCAGCAGACCGAGCAAGTTCAGTGATGTCTGTCACATTGGGCGAGAGTTTAACAATGAGGAATTTATCGGTTGCTCTCCGCACAGCGTCCACCACCCGACCCAGAGTCGTGGGATCAGAACTGAACTGAATACCCCCTTCCGCCACATTCGGACAGGAGATATTCATTTCTAACGCATCAATGCGCTCGACATCGGATAAAGCGGAGGCCATCTCGGCGTACTCGGATATGGTGTCACCGAAAAAATTAACGATCAAACGCGTACGGTAGTTTTCCAGTAAAGGGAGTTTTTCTTTCAGAAAATTTTCCAGTCCGATGTTTTCGAGTCCGATCGCGTTCAGCATCCCCGCCGGAGTTTCAATCATGCGCGGAACCGGGTTTCCCACTTTAGGTTTCAACGATAGACCCTTCGTACAAAATCCGCCCAACCGGTCCAAATCCACAAACGGTACAAACTCGAGTCCGTACCCGAATGTCCCCGAAGCGGCAATGATCGGATTAGAGAAATTCAGCGGGCCCATCTTCACCGACAAGTCCACTTCCGTACCCCCTTGAAAATTCAAAGATTATTGACTTCACCCGGTTCCAAAAACTTAAAAAAATAAAGTGAGATCGTTTTTAATAAAAAACGGACACAGACCGATTCAATTAACCTCTCGATATTATCGTAACATCCGATGCCTCGGATGTCCTGCAAAAACCATCCGAAAGAACTTCCATTTCCACGTAACTTTAGGACAATTTAGGACTTCGCAAAAAAACATTGCCTTTATAAAAAATTTTTCGGAAAATGGTCCATCAAACCTAATCAGACCAACGCCTATTGCAGGGAGTTTATTTATGAAAAAACTTATTCTCAATCTATCTGCCATTTTCTTTACCGTTCTACTGATTATTCCTGTCGTAACTTTCGCACACGATGGAGAGCACAAGGACAGCAGCGGTCATGGCTCTTTCTCCAAATCCGAAAAGTTTGAAGAAGGTAGTGGAACCTCTGCCATGGGGGCGAAACATTCCGAGGATAGTTACCAGAACCGCCATGGGGCAAAGGAAGAAGGAAGCGGATACAA
>CAJWLY010000162.1 GCA_913043155.1 uncultured Nitrospinaceae bacterium
CGTGGCCTAGCTATTGCTATGGACCGGATAAGCAATACGCATAACGTGGGAGCCATTTTGCGGTCCTGTGCTTTTTTCGGTGCGGATGGACTGATTCTGTCAGACGAAGAAGGCCAGGCCGGGTTCACCTCGTCCACTGCGCGCACGGCAGAAGGGGCAATGGAGGTGACACCCGTTTACCGATGCTCCGACCTGTCTTCGGCGCTCCGTGACTTTAAATCCCGCAAGGTATTTATCCTGGGTACCGACCTGAAGGCGGAGGAGTCGATTCATGACACGAAGGTACACTTTCCCTGCATCGTGGTTCTTGGAAACGAGGGGGAAGGCCTTTCGATGAAAATAAAAAAACGCTGCGATCAGGTTGTGCGTATTCCTGGAGTCAACCAAGTGCAGTCACTCAACGTATCCGTTGCGGCGGGGGTGATTTTGGCAGACCTGTGCCACCGTCGAAATTCCATTAAATAGAAGCTGACCTATGTTTTTCGCTAAACTGCATCCATTGCTGGTGCATTTCCCGGTAGGTCTTTTGGTGAGCGGAGCTATGTTCGAACTTTACGGGAATTTTCGCGGGGAAGAAACCGTTAGTGCTGCGGGTGCATTCAATGTAAGGTTCGGGTTCTGGTGTGCTCTTCCGGTAGTCATTGTGGGTATTCTGGGTGCCATGGCTATCGAAGTGCGGGATGAATTTAGGCCGTTTCTGGGCTGGCATATTCTCTCCGCATTCGCGACAGTCATTTTGTTTCTTGGGGTGTTACTGCTTAATCGGTTTCGAGACCGTACTTGGGGGAGAGTAACATACCACCTCTTTCTGATGATGGGATTGTGCGCTGTGCTGTCTGCTGGATTTTTCGGAGGGGAACTGGTTCATCGGTTCAACGTGTCTACCCTTGCCGGAAATTAAACGAAGCCATAGACATATCGTTGGTAGTAATTTAAAACACGAGCTGGTAACCCGAATATATACTGGTCAGCATGGCGAGTACGCAGGTAGCGTAGAAGAGAACCGCTGTACGGGAGAAGGGCCTGATGTAAGACCAACCCAGACAGAACCCAAACAGTACGGTAGCCAGAAATGAGTATCCTTGGTGCCCCAGGACTTCCACGCTGGTCCGCGAGGTTATGTCGACCGAAATCATTCCTGAAAAATTAGCCATCAGGGCGGCGATGAATCCCATGCTGAGGTTAAACGAGGCCGCGCCAGTGTTATCGAATACCCCTTTTTTGTGTGCCAGAAACAAAAGCACGAGACCTCCGACCAAAAGAGCCAGGGGGAAATGGGAAATGAAGGGATGAAATGAGATCGTGCTGATCACGAAGCACGGAGACTTTCTTCAAGCACTTGGGTTGAAAGATCAGGTTTGTTCCTGGTCTGAGGATTTGGAATCGTTGCGGATGTCGTCCATGCTTAAGTTGACGTCGACATCAACCTTGGTTGCTGCTCCAACATCTTGTTCCAGTTGGTCGATGTTAACCGATTGCTTCAATCCTTCCGCCTCGTCCATAACTTCCTTTTTGAGGTCATCGAACGTGCTCGTAAATTCGCCCCAGCCTTTACCGATAGCTTTGGCCAGCTTGGGCATGTTTTGCGGGCCAATTACAACCACCGCAATGGCCATGATGATCAGTAATTCAAAAAAACCGATGTCGAACATAAGACGACTCCATGAGTTTTTTCAATTGGGAACAAGGACATTCTACCAAACTATTCCGCAAACTTCCACCGCAGAGCAAGGCCTTGCCAAAGACCCCTATTGGTGTAGTGCAAATAGGTTGTAAGTTTTGCGGTCTCTCGGATTAGGATAGGAATGCAGGTTCACGTGCGGTTGTCTGCCAAGGAGTTTCGCCGCCGAGTTGACAGGCTAGGCGACGGTGGTACCATCGCGCAAGCGAAGAGTTGTACTTTCCTCCCCGCTCTGGGCTAGGCTCTATTGAATACAACCCGATGAAAATAGTTCGCGGCACAAAAAATATTGTCGGCCCAATTTCCTATCCGGTTGTGGCCATTGGGAACTTTGATGGCGTCCACATCGGTCATCAGATCATTTTTCGCAAAGCTGTGGAGCTTGCTTGTGCGAATGAGGGGACTTCGATTGCCTTCACTTTCGAGCCACATCCGCTCAAGGTCACCGCGCCGAAAAAGGCCCCCCTCCTGCTAACTACGTTTCGTAAAAAGATGGAATTGATTGAAGAGCATGGAATAGGCCACGTGATTTGTGCCGACTTCACCCGGCAATTTGCCGATCAGCATCCTCGAGATTTTGCCCGAGATATTCTAGCCGAACGAATTGGGGTCCGGGAGGTCGTGGTTGGATTTGACTACGCGTTCGGGCGGGGACGGGAAGGGACGGTGCGTTACCTCAAGGAGATGGGAGAGGAGTACGGGTTCCAGACCCACGTTGTCGAGCCGGTTAGGCTCCATGGACACCTCGTGAGCAGTTCCCATATTCGAGAGCTCATCGAAGATGGGGAAGTGGGAGCGGCCAGCGAGTTTCTTGGGCGTTATTATTCGATCCCCGGACCGGTAGTCAGTGGCTACAAGACGGGACAGGCGATCGGATTTCCTACAGCTAATCTCGATACGAGCCGGGTACAGATTCCAGGAACCGGGGTGTATGCCGTATGGATCTGGCACAGTGGAAAAAAATACAATGGTGTGGTTAATGTCGGATTCAACCCGACCTTCAATCGTGATACGTTAAATGTCGAGGCACATATTTTTGATTTCGAGAAGAAAATATACGGACAGGAAATCGAAGTCGTCTTCATTCGCCGTATTCGAAACGAAATCAAATTCGATTCAGCAAATCAACTGGTTGAACAAATTCAAAAAGATATCGAAGCGGCTAAAACCATCCTCGCGGACCTGCCTTGAAAAAATATCGGCAACTCACTATCGGACTCGCTGTTGCTCTAGTGGCGTTCTACTACACCTTGCGTAACGTTTCCCTGGACGAGGTGGCGGGATCGTTTAAAGAGATGGACCATATCTACATCATCCCGGCCGTGCTGATCATCGCCTTAGGATATGTGTTTCGCGCCTACCGGTGGCAGGCCCTGCTGGAGCCTACGCTGAAAGTGAATGTTTTAGGCCTGTACTCACCAATGATGGTCGGGTTTATGGGAAACTTTCTCCCTGCCCGTGCCGCGGAAGTATTGCGCCCCTATCTTCTCGCGAAAAAATACAACATCACCTTTTCCGCCGCGCTTGCTTCCGTTGTGATGGAGCGGTTGTTCGATCTGGTGATGCTTCTGCTGATTTTCGTGTGGGTCTTTTGGTTCGAGGCCGACGTGTTTTCCTCCAACATTGAGTTTTCTGGATTTTCCGTTCAAGCCATGGCGATCAAGTTCGGTCAGGTTTGCCTGATCGCAGCCGGTGCTTTTGCCGTGTTTATCTACGGGCTTTTGAACCATAAAGAAAAATTTATGAGGCTGGTCCGGTGGTGTACCCGCCGCCTGCCTGAAAAATGGGCGGAAAAAATCGAGTTTCTGGTCGAGGAGTTTACCATTGGATG
>CAJWLY010000163.1 GCA_913043155.1 uncultured Nitrospinaceae bacterium
ATGGCGCTCCCTCCCAGGTGGACAGTAAGTGAACTGTTTTACTCTAGATGGAATTACGATGCCCCAAATTCATGGGAATCCAATAGTCGATATTAAGACTTCCAAAGGGTCGTTTGGTTAATAGCCGTGCTGATTTCATGGTACCTGAGCGGATTTAACAGTAAATGAGAGGGGATAGCAATTTTTAAATGGTTGGGGTGAACGGGCAGAAGCTTGCAGGTAGGGCGGCAACTTATTATCATTAAACGTTTTTTTACTTATAGCTTGGAAATTGTGTCATTAACCAAGTTTTGTTAAGAAGGGGGCAGGGCGTGTTGAACCCAAGCGCTTTGTGTCGCTGCATATTCTGAAAAGGGGTTTCTTCAACTCCTGCGGTGGGTTCGCATAATTACCTGAGTGTGGTCATCTAAAACCTTAGACCTCTTCTTGTCACTGATTTTGATATATTATTTTTCACCATTAGCAGGATCGTTGCTTCGATTCATTACGTAAGATTCTTTGTTCGTTGGCAAACGATGGCAAAAATGCGGAAAGAACTAAACGATGCCCGAAATTGACTCCAAGGAACGCGGGGAAAAAGAGCGGCGAGAAAAAATCAACAGACGGCTCTTGATATTTGGAGTCCTGGTTGTCTTGTTCTCCTTTATATGGCACGTGGTTTCTGCTTTCCTGGCAGGGGGGAAGTAAAAGCCAAAATCGGCGCAAAGTTGACACAAAACAAAAAAGAGCCCACGGCATAAAACCGTAAGCCCCTTAAAATGGTCGGGACGAGAGGATTTGAACCTCCGACCCCTTGACCCCCAGTCAAGTACGCTAACCAGACTGCGCCACGTCCCGTTTTTCCATTTTATTTACTACTGGCTACAACCCGCAAACACCACCACGACCTGTCGCCTTCTCTGCGGCGGGCGTTTGGCCCAGAAACGATCATATTTCATGGATGTACAAAAATAGAAGATATTGATCTAGAAGTCAATATACCGTCTGGCGTTGCGCAACCTAAGTCCCAAATCCTTTGGACCGACCTGAGTTCTGTGGTAGAATCCACGTAACTGTATGAAATGTTAACGTTAAATGTTGTTCCGACCTGAGTTCTCTAATGGCGATGAACCGGTGAACAGCGGGCTCGGGCTTCTCACTTTCTTTAAGGGTGGGGTGATTATGGATGTTGTCAAGGTTCGGGACCGGGTGGCTTTCAACCCGGAAAAATTAAAGAAAGTGAGTCTGTTGGATACGGAAAATTTTTTCTGTGATGTATATTGCTTTGAACCGGGGCAGTCGCAGAAGGTGCATTCCCATGACGGTTCCGACAAGGTGTACTACGTCCTGGAAGGGCGGGGGAAGGTGACTGTGGGATCCGAAGAGAAGGAAATGGGTCCCGATGAAATCACCATCGCGCCGTCGGGTGAGGACCACGGTGTGGTCAATCACACTCAGGACAAACTGGTGATGCTGGTATTTATGGCGCCTAAGCCGTAAGTTCCGGCCCGTTTTGTTAACGCTTCCGGCATTTTAGCGGATTCAGGATTCGGTGGTCATGGTTTATCTTGTTTTTCCTTCTTCATGGCATCCATCTCAGCCTTATCTGAGCTTGCCCAGTCTCAAGGGATACCTGCATCAGCATGGTATCCATGACGTGAAGCAGAGGGACCTGGCGATCGAGCTTCTCGACCATCTGTGTACCTGGGAAAAAACCAAGCCACTTTATGAACGGATCATCCATGAGTTGAATGAGCTTGGAGCAAAACCCCGCCACTCCCAACTCGAGCAAGAGAAATACACCAAACTGCGGGAAGCGGAAGAGATTATCCCCGCGCTTAAGGACGAGATCGACGCGGCAAAACAGTCGCTTCGTTGTGAGGACTTCTACAGCCTCGAACGTTACATGGAGAGCCTCAAGATCATCGACGTGTGGCTCGACAATATACTTTCTCCTTATTATCCCTCTCAGTTGACCGTCATCGGTAGCCAACTGCGTTATTCGCCGTATTCAACGAGCGAGATACTCGAATCCTTCAACAATCCCAACGAAAACTTTTTCTACGACATTTACAAGGAACACTATGTCCCGTCGATCCTCAAAGAGGATATCGA
This sequence comes from uncultured Nitrospinaceae bacterium, assembly GCA_913043155.1. GTDB lineage: Bacteria > Nitrospinota > Nitrospinia > Nitrospinales > VA-1 > CAJWLY01. The sequence goes on from CAJWLY010000163.1 coordinate 2,095, forward strand.
CATCTTCGGTGTGTCTATCACCTCGGTCGAGCAGATCCTCCCCGGCCTCACTTTGGCCTACCTGGTCAAGCAGTCCGCTCCCGACATCCATATCACCGTGGGTGGCAGCGTGTTCACCAAGCTGGTGGATCGCATAGAACGGGACGGATCGCCCGTGTTTGAATTTCTCGACAGCATCATCGTGCACGAAGGGGAGAGTCCGCTGTTGAGCTTGGTCAACGAGTACCGGGGTGGCGGCGATTTATCGAAGGTTCCTAATCTGCTGTGGGAAGATAAGGGAAGGGTGAAAGTTAACCGTCCATTTGCAAAGGAAGACCTGAACAAGTTGCCCACGCCTGATTTTGACGGGATGCCGTTTGACCTGTATCTGTCGCCCGAGCGGTGCCTGCCCATTATGGGATCGCGAGGTTGTTACTGGGAGCGGTGCGCGTTCTGTTCGATTCCGTTTGATCACATGGATTTCCACGTGCGTTACGCGGAAAACGTCGTCAGTGACGTGCGCAACCTGAAAGAAAAATACGACTGCAACTACTTTTTCTTCACCGATGAAGCCCTGCCGATTAACTTCATGCGTACCTTCGCTTCAAAGATCGTCGATGCCGAACTCGATATCAAGTGGACAGGTGAGTTGAAATTTGAAAAAAGCCTCCTTAAAGAGGACCGGATGGAATTGCTTTATCAGTCCGGATGTCGCAAGCTTATTTTTGGACTGGAATCTTACAATCAGCGCGTGCTTGATTCGATGAAGAAGGGAGTTGATGTGAAGGTGATCGACAAGACCGTCGAAGAATGCCTGCGTATTGGTATCGCCATGCACTTTTACCTAATTACAGGATTTCCTACGGAAACGGAAGCAGAAGCGAGGGAATCTGTAGACTTCGTCCTTAACAGCCGTCGCCTGCTCGATTCGCCGGGGTTCTCCTGCATCATTTCCCAGTTCGATCTGGAGAAGGGGACGCCCATCGAGAAGAACCCATCCGAGTGGAACATCACCGAACTCTACACCCCTCCCGACCATGATCTTAGCCTGGGTTATTCTTATAAGGGAGCAGTTGGGCTGGGTACAGATGAGGCCGAAGTGCTGTACCGTGAGCTGCAGGAAAAAATAAACCGCGAGATCATGACTTTCCCTGATAACTACTCATTATCGGATGGGCTCCTCTACTTGGGTCACCGTCAAGAAGAGTTGATAGCACGTTAGCCAGAACCCTTTAATCAGCATAAAATGCACTTTGCCTTTGCCGACGCAACCCCCTCCGGTAGTGCCTCAATAAGCTAACCGTGTTTTGGTTTGCCCAGGAAAAACCCCCACCTAGTTAAGTGAGAAAAGCAGGTTAAAACAGTAGCAGGACACCGATTGGAACTGCAAAACCTAAGACAAATAAAACAAAGTTTATAATTTGAAGTAAAAGAAAATT
>CAJWLY010000164.1 GCA_913043155.1 uncultured Nitrospinaceae bacterium
TATCAAGTTTTAAGTACAAATGCCTGAAAAACGATCGCTCAATTTTTGCAGTAAGATTTTTAAGGCTTTTCAAGGAACTGTACAGCCTCTGAAAACCTCCCAAAAAAAATCAAAGAAAAAATAAATACCTATAATGTAAGCTTAAATTAGCCATCTGCTTTTCTTGGGATGGAAAACTTTATTTAATTTCCCAATCGTGACTTTCCTGTGAATTTCGAATCCTACAATCCAGAAAATTTCTATGATGAGTTTTTTGAAAAATCTGGACAACCCAGAGCTAAAGTTAAAAAATTGATTGATAGGATAAATTCCTTTCCCGATAAAGAGCTGGGCAATCGTCAGAAAGCTGCTGAAGCAGCATTCATGCAGATGGGAATAACTTTTGGAGTCTATGGAGATAAAAGTGGGTTAGAAAAAATATTTCCATTCGACATCATTCCACGGATCATCAATGCCTATGACTGGGATTTGATTGACCGGGGAGTGAAGCAAAGGGTTTTCGCGCTCAACAAGTTTATCCATGACGTTTATAATGATCAAAAGATTATAAAAGACGGGGTGATATCCAAGGAAATCATCCTTTCCTCTCTGGCTTACCGTAAAGAATGCCAGGGCTTAAACCCACCTAAAGGGACATGGTGTCACATAAGCGGCATCGATCTTATCAGGGATGAAAAGGGGCAATTTTACGTTCTGGAGGATAACTTGCGCTGCCCTTCGGGAGTTTCCTATGTATTGGGTAACCGCAGGGTCATGAAGCAAACTCTCCCGGTTGTTTTCGAGGCCTTGCCGATTCGACCGGTTGACGATTATTCCAATCGCCTTACCGATACGCTCCGAAACCTGATTCCCGAGTCAATCATAAAACCCAATATCGCTATCCTCACCCCAGGGATATACAACTCCGCTTATTTCGAACATTCGTTCCTGGCTCAACAAATAGGCGAGGAACTGGTTGAGGGGCGGGATCTGGTGGTGATGGATGATTTTGTCTACATGAGGACCACAAATGGCTTCGAGAAGCTCGATGCCATTTACAGACGGATTGATGATGATTTTTTAGACCCAACCGTATTCAACCCGGATTCGCTGCTTGGGGTGCCGGGGCTCATGAAGGTCTACCGTGCCGGTAATGTGGCACTGGCCAATGCTCCGGGGACTGGTATTGCAGATGATAAGGCGATTTATTCGTTTGTTCCGGAGATCATCAAATATTACACCGGCGAAGATTCGATAATTCCCAATGTCCCGACCTTTCTATGTGAGGATAAGAAGGATCGGCAGCATGTCATAGACAATATTGCAAGTTTTGTTATCAAAACCACTCATGGCTCAGGAGGATACGGGATGTTGATCGGCCCCTTTTCTTCCAAAGATCAGCAGCAACAGATGATCGAAAACATAAAAAAAGATCCGCGCAATTATGTTGGTCAACCGGCCATTCAGCTTTCCCGCGTACCCGTAATTGTAAAAGATCATTTTGAAGGTCGGCATATCGACCTTCGGCCTTTCGTTTTGTATGGGAAAGAGATTTATGTTCTCCCTGGAGGTCTGACACGAGTTGCCTTGGAAAAGGGCTCCCTTGTGGTGAATTCCTCCCAGGGTGGAGGAAGTAAAGACACATGGGTCCTGGCATACGATTCAAATTAGATTATGGTAAACAGAGGACAATGTTAAGTCGAGTTGCAAATTCTATTTTTTGGATGAGCCGTTATTTGGAGCGGGCGGTGAATGCTGCCCGATTGATTGAAACTCAGTTGCACATGATTTTGGACCTGCCTTCCTTAAGGGAAGACCCCAATGCATGGAAACCGCTGGTGGATATCACGGGTGACGGTGATTATTTTTCCGAAAAGGTTGGCGCTCCCACCAGGGAAAATGTAATGTTCTTTCACACCTTTGACAGTGCTTATCCCCATTCCATCAAATCCTGCATGACTTCTGCCCGGGAAAACGCAAGGTCTGTAAGAGAGGTGATCCCCTCTGAAATCTGGGAAATGATCAACAAACTCTATCTTGAAGTTGCAGGTATGGAAACAAATTTAAAGGCTTTTAAAAACCCACACAAATTTTATTCTGATATCAAAATGGCGAGCGACCTGATCGTGGGAATAGCCTATACAGCAATGTCTCGTGGCGAGGCCTGGCACTTCTCCCAATTAGGCAGGTACCTTGAAAGAGCCGACAAAACGTCGCGGATTCTCGATGTTAAATATTTCATTATTTTGCCCAGATTGGATTATGTGGGTTCTTCGATGGACAATGTGCTATGGTCGGCACTTTTAAAATCTACAAGCTCCTTCGAAATGTACAGAAAAAGATTCAATCTGATCAGTCCGCAAAATATCGTCGACTTCCTGGTTTTTGACCGGGAGTTTCCCCGTTCGATAATATACTGTGTCAACCATGCAGAACAGTCCTTGTTAAGGATCACGGGCACGCCAATGGGTGCTTTCAACAACGAACTGGAGAGGCAATTTGGAAAACTTTCCGCCAAGCTCAACTATGCCAAGGTGAGCGAGGTCATGTCAATCGGGCTACATGAATTTCTGGATGATATCCAATCCAACCTAAACAATATAGATAACGCTATTTTTAAAAACTTTTTTGCAATCAAGCAAGTGACAGACTCAAGTCACTCCGGTTATCATATTCAATAAGGGTCCGCGACGGGCTTTCATTCGAGGCGGGGTTATTGCTTGATTGAAATCTTTCTCAGCTTTTGTTATCTTAAAACTTATGGCAATTCAGATTGCGTTATATCATTTAACCCGTTATCGATACGATAAACCCATCCGGCTTGGGCCGCAAACGATCCGCTTACGGCCCGCTCCACATACGCGGGCTCCAATTCAATCCTATTCTTTAAAAGTTTCGCCAAAAAAGCATTTCCTTAATTGGCAACAGGATCCTTTTGGAAATTTTCTGGCGCGTGTTATTTTTCCTGAAAAGATAAAGACGTTCCAGATTGAAGTGGATCTTGTCGCTGATATCCGCACTTTCGATCCGTTTGATTTTTTTTTAGAGGATTATGCGCAGGCGTTTCCTTTCAAGTACGAACCTCGATTGCTAGATGAGTTGAAGCCTTATTTGGAGGTTAAAGAATGCGGACCGTTACTCAACCAGTTTCTTAAAACCTTGCCTGAAAGGGAAAAGACGACCAATGATTTTTTGGTCAACGTCAACCGAATGCTGAACGAATATTTAAAGTATACCATTCGTTTGGAACCGGGAATCCAAACCTGCGAGGAAACTCTTCAACTGAAATCCGGATCGTGCCGAGATATGGCTTGGCTCTTATGCCAAATACTCCGCCTCCGCGGTTTGGCCACCCGTTTTGCCTCTGGCTATTCGACCCAGCTAAAACCCGATATCAAGGCTCTTGACGGACCGGCGGGACCGCAGAAAGACGTAACGGATCTGCACGCTTGGACGGAGGTCTATTTGCCGGGAGCGGGGTGGGTTGGACTCGATCCTACTTCAGGATTTTTTGCCGCAGAAGGGCATAT
>CAJWLY010000165.1 GCA_913043155.1 uncultured Nitrospinaceae bacterium
TTCTCTCCGGAAGACGCGTCCCGCACAGAACCAGATTTCCTCTACGAGGTGGTTGAAGCGGTGATTGATGCAGGAGCGACGACAGTCAACATTCCTGATACTGTCGGCTACGCAATCCCCGATGAGTTCGGTGGTCTCATCGCCGGTATCAAGAAGAATGTTCCAAACATCGACAACGCTATCATCAGCGTACACTGCCATAACGACCTGGGCATGGCCGTAGCCAACTCACTGGCCGCAGTGAAATCGGGAGCGCGCCAGGTGGAGTGCACTGTCAATGGTATCGGCGAACGGGCCGGAAACGCTGCGATGGAAGAGATCGTCATGGCCCTTAAAACGCGCAGGGAATTTTTTGGCGCCGACACAAGAATTGATACCAAACATATCATGACCTGCAGTCGCCTGGTGAGCAGCTTGACCGGGTTTTTCGTCCAGCGCAACAAAGCCATTGTCGGAAAGAATGCATTTGCTCATGAGTCAGGCGTTCACCAAGACGGGTTCCTCAAGAAAAAAGATACTTACGAGATTATGAACCCAACAGAAATCGGACTCGAAAGCTCAGAACTGGTTCTTGGAAAACATTCAGGAAGAAATGCGTTGGCCAGCTCCATTCGTCAACTCGGGTACCAGTTGACCGATACTGAGTTAAACGAGGTATTCAATGATCTAAAGGTTCTTGCCGATGAAAAAAAGGAGATCTTCGAAGAGGACATCTTAGCACTCATTCAGAAACAAAAATTTTCCGAGGACAGCCTGCTCACCTACAAACTTAAGTGGGTGAAATGCTCGTTCGAGAGTGGAAAGATTCCGGAAGCTTCCGTCGTGCTTATCAGTCTTGATGGAAAAGAACACGAAAGCACCGCAACCGGGGATGGCCCGGTCGATTCCATTTGTAACGCTATTGACCGTATCACCGGCCTTTCCTGCAAGTTACTCGACTACCAGGTAATGTCGAAAACAAAAGGCAAGGATGCACAGGGGGAAATCACCGTCCGCGTGAGTCACGAGAACCGCGAGGTATTAGGCAAAGGGATTGGCGTAAACACGATCGAGACGAGCGCATTCGCCTATGTCAATGCGGTCAATAAATTGCTTTTTAAATCCAAGTCCGGCCCCCTGGGCTCATGCGATATCTCAGGTCCGTAAACGATGCCTCCGAGACTGCCATCTGTCCGCCCCACAACCCGGCGGGAACGGATCTCCCATAACCGCGAACTGAAAAACCGGGACGATCTGTTCCGCAACGGGAAAGGTCCGGAGAAATTCGAGTTCAACGAACAAGTCGCATCCGTTTTCGATGACATGCTGGACCGTAGCGTTCCGCTCTACAATGAGTGCCGCAATCTGACCATCGCATGGTGCCTGCGTCTTGCGCGGCCTCAATCCTGTGTCTATGACTTGGGTTGCTCCACAGGCACACTGCTTGCTCAGCTGGCGTGGGCCTTGCCGGAGATTTCCGGACTCCGCCTCATCGGAATAGATAATTCCAAACCGATGCTAGACAAGGCGCGGGAAAAACTGACCGACCTTCCATATCCAGTTGACCTGATCGAAGCTGACTTGGATGGTGGCTTTTCGATGGACAGGACTTGTGCCGTGGTCATGAACTACACGCTTCAGTTCATTCCACCGGAAAAGCGTTTGGCTCTGATTAAAAAAATTTTTAACGGATTGGACTCAGGGGGCGGATTCATCCTGATTGAAAAAGTTCTAAGCGAAGACACACAGCTCAACAAAGCTTTTATAGAAATGCACCACGATTTAAAACACGATCAGGGTTACTCAAATTTGGAAATCGCGAAGAAACGCGACGCACTAGAAAACGTCCTCATCCCCTGGAAATTGAGCCAAACGACTCAAATGTTACACGAATCCGGGTTCAATGCAGTCGATGTGTTTTTCAAGTGGAACAACTTCGCCGGACTCGTTGCACTGAAATAAAAACTATTGTATTCTCTGTCTTTCCTGAAAGAGGTCGAGATGCCACATTACGATCATTTATGCCAGAAATGTAAGAAGCCCTTCGTAGTGGAAATGAAGATTTCCGAGGTTGATAAGAAAAAGATCACCTGCCCCGAGTGCAATTCAGATGATGTGATACGGCAGGTCACCAACAGCTCTTTCACCAGTGAGAGCATCAACCGCTACGTTTGGGATAAATCCTGATCGACTGATAATAAAATGCTGACGACCGTCGATTCGTGCACCCAGTCCGTTCCTGGTCGCATCGGGGAAGTTGTCCAGTTTCCCCTTCAACGCATACACATTGAGTTGACGAACGTGTGCAACTTCGACTGCACGTTCTGCCCAAAACAGGAGATGACGCGAAAATATGAATACATGGAGTATGATCATGCCTGCGCGATTATCGATCAAGTCGCCAGATACAACCTGAGCGAGAAGATAACCTTCCACGTGATGGGAGAACCGTTCATGCACCCGAGGTTCTTTGATATTCTTGAGCACGCGGCGACTCTTGGAGTAAAAACCGGGATCACCACCAACGGAACGTATCTCGAAGCGGACATTGCAGATAAAATCGAGCAGGCAACAGTATCGCAAGTCAACGTATCATTGCAGACACCAGATGAGGAGTCATTCAAAACTCGCAAGTCCCGGAAAATGGATTTTGAGCTGTATCGGGATCGCATCATCGAATTTCTCGGTGCATGCCTACGGCAGAAAACACCGCCCAAGATTAAGGTGCACTTCCTCAACACCGTATTCAACTCGGAGGTCCCCGGGGAGGACTTGTCCCTGGGGACAATGAGCGTCATCAATAATACCGCCGAACTCCGGCGCACCTTTTCCTACTGGGCGGAAGAAGTTCTGAAAGTGACACCTGGGACCAGCGAATCGGATAAAAAAGAAGTGCGGGATCGAATTTTTGGACTATCCGCATTCAAATGGAATGTGGTGCCGATCGTTCCTAACCTGTACTTCGAAACCTATGTGCTCGACACCTGGGGAAACGCTTTCGTCGGCGAAGACGCGGTTCCAACTTCAATTGGATACTGCAGTGCGCTGACCGATCATTTTGCAATTCTCGTCAACGGTGATCTTACGTACTGTTGCAAGGATTTCGACGGCAAGACTACGGCGGGAAACGTATTCGATCGCCCCATAGTCGAGATACTTAATAGCGAACCCATAATCGAGGCTATCGAAGGGTTCAAGAAAAACCGGGTCGAGCACCCGTACTGCCAGAAGTGTCTTGGCGGAAGCAGTAATTTTAAGGCGGTGCGGAATGGGATTGGATCGATTCTGATCTGGCGGTACTTAAAGAATTTCTTTTATAAAAAGAATTGACGGAATAAGGGTCGGGATGTAGCGCAGCCTGGTAGCGCACTTCGTTCGGGACGAAGGGGTCGGAAGTTCAAATCTTCTCATCCCGACCATTAAAAACAATGGGTTACGGTCTAGGCCGTAGCCCATTTTTT
>CAJWLY010000166.1 GCA_913043155.1 uncultured Nitrospinaceae bacterium
AATTTGATGGCCAGATTTTTTGGGCTTATGGCATTCTTTACTCAATCGGAAGATTTGTTATCGAATACTTCCGGGGCGACGATCGCGGTTTTGCGGTCGAACAGTTTTTATCGACGTCGCAGTTTGTTGGTATTTTTGTTTTGGGAATATCTGTGTTCATGTTTTATTGCCTGCACCGTAAAGCGGCTGCGACACCCGTATCCTGACTTTGTTTTAATACGAAGGCCTTCAGCCTACGACTCCCGATTGTTCTCCCTTCCGCCAAGCAAGGGAAGTCACCTAGCTGAGCTTTCTGCTCCCTGAAGGAGCTTAGCGAGTAGCCCTTCCTAAGGTGATATCTGCAGACTAAGAACTGTTACTGGTTGACCGTTGCGATTAGATTGTATTCCATAAACTCAACGGGCCGAAGAGTCTTAGGATAAACCGCTTTAACGAAATGTGCTGAAGCCGGCGAGTTTTGATGCGTGGCGAGTGCGGTCTCATCTTCAAATTTAAGGATATGCATGAATTTTGACTGATTCAAAATTTCCTGCTGTGCAATGTAGATGGAGGTCAGCGGTTCGTGTAGCTTGACGTGTTTGACCAGCTCGCGGATGCTTTTTTTGGTTTGCTCTACGGTCTGTGGTTGAACCTGATATTGTGCGGTCATATAAATGGGCATGAAGTGCCTCCATGTAGAAAATGTGAATTTGATTGAGTATCTGATGTTCTCAGGGAATATTCGTGGGACGCTTTTGAGAGGTGGGTTTTAAATAAAAAAACGGCAAGGCCCAAAGGCCCTGCCGATAATAACAAACAAAAATTTTATTTTGGAACAACTTTTGCGGCCTGTGAACCCTTCGGTCCTTGGCTGACCTCAAACTCTACCTCCTGTCCCTCGTTCAGTGTTTTGAATCCGTCTCCTTCAATTGCCGAATAATGGACGAATATATCTTCTCCATCCTCCGTATGAATAAAACCATATCCTTTTTTGTTGTTGAACCACTTAACATTACCCACGGGCATAGCAAACCTCCTCCACGAGAAGTTTCTGGGACACTGGCCTTCTAGCATATATTTTTAAAAGCTTCAAGCGCCTGTGATCGTTTGTGAATTTATAAGAGGGTGGTCGCTTAAATTATTTATTTTCAACGGGTTGATCTGGTTCGTGTGTCTGCGGGTAAGCCTTTTGAGTATTCCTTTTGTATAGAGAAACCATTTAAAAACAGCGGGTCTGTGAAAACCACTTTAACCCTCTTGGAATGCCGGTGGACTCCCTCAGCGCCAATTGACTTTCCACGCCAAAACACATAGAATTCTCCTGTGAAATTAGCGTCTCCATTCACAACCATTTGTATTTATTAGGTTTTCATTCCGCTAGAGACCCCCGTTTCTTTAATTCATTCTCCCCAGGCGAACTATGGCGAGGCCGTTGGACAATTCAGGCAAAAAACTTCTGGAGAGCTTTGCCAGAACGTCGGAAGAAATTTTTTCCTTAAATGAATTTGAAGAACTTCTGAAGTCTGGAAAGCAGATTCGGATCAAGTATGGCGTTGACGTCACCTCGCCTTTTCTGCATATCGGACACGCGGTCAATCTATGGATGATGCGCGAATTGCAAGAGTTGGGGCATAAAGTGATTTTTCTCATCGGGGATTTCACGACGCAGATCGGAGATCCCACCGGGAGAGGCGACACTCGTCCCATCATTCCTAGGGAGGAAATCGAAAAAAACGCTGAAGAGTTTATTCGTCAGGCGAAAATGGTTCTGCATTTTGACGATCCTAACCTATTAGAGATTAGAAAGAATTCCGAGTGGTTTTCAGAATATTCCCTCTCGGATTTTTTGAAACTGCTGGCCATGGTAACCCACGCTAGGCTCATCTCGCGGGATATGTTTCAGCGTCGAATAGAAAAACAGGAAGACATTTATATGCACGAAATGATCTATCCCATCCTTCAGGGATACGATTCCTATGTTCTTGGATCAGACCTAACTATCATTGGATCCGACCAACTTTTCAACGAAATGCTGGGCCGGTTTTATCAGCAGAAATTGGGGCAGAAATCCCAGGTAATTATCACCACTAAAATTACACCCGGGATTGATGGGAAAGCCAAGCAAAGCAAAAGTCTGGATAACTATATCGGGTTAGGTCACTCTTCCCGTGATAAGTTCGGCCGCTCAATGAAAATCCCCGATGAATTAATCGTGGATTATTTAAAAATTTATACCACCGTGCCGATGGGTGAAATCTCTAGAATAGAGAAGAAAATTTCATCCGATCCCATGAAATGGAAAAAATTTCTTGCGAGGGAAATTTTGAAGCGTTATCACAATGAAGTGGATGTGAAAAACGAGCAGGAGTGGTTTGAAAATACCTTCTCAAAAAAAATCACGCCTGACGATATCCCTGTTCTCGAAGTGGGCGAGTCCCAATGGGTTGCTATTGACTTAGTGAAGAAATATTTTAATAAGTCCAAAAGCAACAGTGAACTTCGCCGCCTGTTCGAACAGGGGGCAGTGTCCTTTAACGACCGGAAAATTTCAGCTTTTGACGAGAAGATCAATGTTGTATCCGAAGATGTTATTAAGGTTGGGAAACGCACCTGGTTTAAGGTCCGTGTCGAGGGGAAATAGGACGATTGCAGTCAAATAACAGGGGATGCTGAAAAAGGGGCCGTCCTTGGGGGTAGGCTCTTTTTTATTTTTTGGAAAAACTGCTCAGGTTTTCTTTTATAGATGAAGACCGATCTGGGGTCGGGTCAATCATTGGCCATAACAAGATGAACAGGATAAATCCAACCACAACTACGCCAATCATGTAGCCAACCCAGTCAAGGAAGGAAGATTTCCCATTTTTGTCATGCATATCGATTCTGTTGAAAATGGTTGGCACTTCACTCGGGTGGGAGCAGTCAAAGTCAACGGCAAGATCCACTTTCAGTATAATTTACTACGATGCCGTTTGAGTCCGTTACCATGTTCTGGTTACAACAATGGTTAGAAGCGTCACAGGCAATCCAAGTGTAAACTTTACCTCCCCCCTCGATTTCCGCAGTAAGATTTGGTGCTCCCCAAGAAATGATCACGTCAGATATTGAGTGCCCTGCCGGATTTTCCTTTATTTCGGCTGCCGACATGCTACAACCAGACAAATTTGCCGCAATAAAAAACACAAATAGGACCATCGCAAGTGCGTTAGTCTTTTTCAGGGCAATTTTCCCTCGTAGTTGCGAATTAAGTACAAGGTACCACGATGGAGTGACTTGAGAACAGGGGTAGGGGGAGGTAGGTGGTACACGTGTGGCGCAAACTAGGTTTTAAACAAATAAAGGGGCTAACCGTTTCTGGCTAACCCCTTGTTTTATTTGGTAGCGGGGACAGGATTTGAACCTGCGACCTTTGGGTTATGAGCCCAACGAG
>CAJWLY010000167.1 GCA_913043155.1 uncultured Nitrospinaceae bacterium
GCTTTACGTTGGAGTTGGAATAAGCAACGCTGACAAGCACCTGATCCATGGTGCGCCCAAGCAAAAAACAGGCAAAGCTTGTGGCAAAAACCGTTTTCCCTGTCCTGGCGAGTCCGGCGGCGGTGCAAACCATATCCGCTTCGCTGATACCCATATTGAAAAAGCGTCCGGGAAACTCCTGACCGAATTTCTTGGTACGCGTGCTATCGCTCACACCGGAATCTAAGACCACCACGCTAGGATCACTAGCCCCCAATTCCAGCAGCGCGGCACCATATCCATCTCGGGTAGCTCCATCTTTCATCTATTTACTCTCCCCCGTCCCACACAATCACTCAAGTTCCTTCATGGCTTTCTTAAAATCATCTTCCTTGGGCGCAACTCCGTGCCAAGCGGTTTGCCCCTCCATAAAACTGACCCCTTTACCCTTGATCGTATCCGCAATAATCACCCTTGGTTTTTCCGGGTGTGGCGCTATGCGGAGGGCTTTCAAAATCTCCTCCATATTATGCCCATCGATGCAGAGAGTGTCCCAACCAAATGCTTTCCATTTATCCTCAAGTGGCTCAAGGTCCTTCAGGTCTTTGGTAATGTTGTCCTGTGACACTTTATTGTTGTCAACGATGGCGATCAAGTTATTGGATCCGAATTTAGCGGCTGACATGGCGGCTTCCCAGATTTGTCCCTCTTGGATTTCACCATCACCAAGGACAACGTAGACTTTGTAATCAATTTGGTCCAGCCTCGCACCCAAGGCCATTCCATGGGCCACGCTAAGCCCCTGCCCCAGGCTTCCGCTGGCTATTTCGACGCCCGGAGTTTTGGGATGCGGATGCCCTGAAAGAAATAATTTACTGCCAATTCTTCGGTAATCGTCCAAGTCTTCTTCGGGAAAGTACCCCGCTCGCGCCAGAACACAATAAAGGAGTGCGCTAGCGTGTCCCTTGCTGAGGATGAACCGGTCTCTGCACGGATCGTTCGGGTTTTTCGGGTTGTAGTTAAGGATTCCGCCGAAGTAGAGAGCTGTCAGAATATCCGTTGCAGAAAAGCTTCCACCTGGGTGCCCTGACCCCGCATGGTAGATGATGCTTAGGATTTTCCGTCGAAGCTCTTTTGCCGTCTGTATCAGTTCCGACAGTTCCGGTTCAGCTAGTCGAGTACCGGTCATTAGTACCTATCCATTGTAAAGTGCTTGTGAAATGATTATGAAACGATAAGCTTATACCACACCCTTCTAATCTTGAAAAAGGGAATTTTCCTGAAATACGGTGCGGGATTTAGCTTTAGGGAGGATGTCCCATTGAGTATCAATGAACGAAGACCTATTTCTGAAATAACTGCGCTTTCAAAACTTGCTCCTTTTGTTATGTCATTTGGGTTCTGTGGCGGCGATAAAATCGTTGCAGGTTTTCAGGATCATTCCAAAATCGACAGGCTTGATGAAAAACATATCTGCCCCCGAACCGAGGACCTCACTCTCCGTATGGCGTAGATCTTTCGATAGGGCGATAATTTTGATAGCACTCGTGTCTTGCCTGCTTTTGAGACTTTTACATACCTCGATCCCGTTAATTCCCGAATGCACAATATTTAAGATAATGATCGAAGGTATGAATTCTCGCGTCTTTAATCCTGCCTCAAATCCGTCTAGGGCAACCTCTACGGCAAAGTCATTCTCCTTCAAGTATTCTATAAGTGGTGCACAAAATTCACTTTCATTGTCTATGATCAGAACCCTTTTTTCTGTTTTCTGCTCTTCCTCTTTTTGCAGAATTTCCTTTATTATGCTGATGGTGTGGCCCTTTTTCTGCAGAGAGTATATTTTTTTACAGCGCTCTTCCACCCATGCCGGGTAGTAGCCGATAATCCCCCTGCCCCCCGGATGCACCTTTTTGATCGGGTCGGGGAAAAACTGATATTTTTTTTGCCATAGCCAAAGCGTTTTTCTAGTAATGGGAACAACTTTCAAAATATCCGATGCAGTAACTCGATTATTGTTTGTCATAGCCATGTCTCATTTGGTTTGTTCTGAATAAGGGTTTGATTAGCAAGTCCGCTGAGCCCTTCTATTAATACTTATATACTGTTAATGTAAGATTATAAAGCGACACACTTGTTATATAAAGGATAATTTAAGCCCTCCCCGCTGTTAAAATAATCACCAGAAGACTCATTTAGTAATTTTTCTTTTATTTTCAGTGATTTACCTAAAATTTACTCTGAAACTGCATTGAAATCCTAGGATTCCACCTTCCCTCGGGATATAGCAGAATGCATGGATTTGTGGCAAATGTTGCTCCAAGAAGCCTTATATTGCGTTTCTTAAAGCTCCCCCCACCAAAGGCCAAAATGAAATGGTAAAGGGCGAGGAAAGAAAATCCGATAAATCCTTTGTAACTGAAGGGAATTCTTTGGACTGACCCCCACTAGCGGGGCATGCCAACACCCCTGTCAGGTCAAAAAGCAGCACCCAGGAAAACCGCTTAGCTATAATACAATTACTCTTTAATTGACTATAAGTTTCGTGAGGCCATGTTTCCCTTGATCCGAACTATTAGCTTTTTAGTCTTTTTACACCTCGCAAGCATCACAACAGTCCAGGCGGCAAAACTAGATACGTCAACATCCGGAGCCATTCTGTCGCTCACTTTAAAAGATGCAGTTGCCCAAGCATTAGAGAATAACGTTTCGATTTCCATCGAGAAATTCAACTCAAAAGTTAAGGCGGAAAGTATCACTGAAAGTGAGTCGGAGTTTGATCTAACTTTTGGGGCCGACTTATCGACTGATGAAAAAAACAAACAACTGGCAAGCACGGCCAGCTCATCACGAAGTACCAGTGAAACTGATAATCTCGACTTTGATCTGTCCCTCACACAGAAATTAGCGACTGGAGCGGATTATGAATTAAACTTCACAAACTCCCGCGACGAAACCAACAGCACCTCTGCCACGCTTAATCCTGCTTACTCATCGGAATTAGAGCTCAGTTTAACGCAGCCAATCCTTAAAGATTATGGGGTTGCTCTTAATAAAAGAAATATTTATATCGCAAAAAATAATGTGGCCATCTCAGACTTCGAATTTAAAAGCAAGGTCATCGATATTATTAGCGATGTGGAAAGTTCATACTGGGACCTTGTTTTTAGCATCGATGATTTAGAAGTGAAGAAAAAGTCTCTTGAACGCGCTCGGGATTTAGCACGCAGCGTACAAGCTCAAGTTGCCGTAGGCATGATGGCGCCTATTGAGACGCTTCAAGCTGAATCGGAAGTGGCGTCACGCGAGGAGTTACTATTAGCCGCCCAGGAGGTGGTTAAGGATAACGAGGATGAGCTTAAAAATATTTTGAATATAAATTTTGAGCCAACTGAAAGCGCTAAAGCTATTGTC
>CAJWLY010000168.1 GCA_913043155.1 uncultured Nitrospinaceae bacterium
AAAACTGGTCGCTTCTCTTCGACCTTAAAATCATTTTAATGACGTTCTGGAAAGGGTTTGTGAATCCCCACGCCTACTAATGTTGAAGGGGGTGTTGGTTTCGAATACCTCAATAACCTTTTGGAAAAGGGCTTGTGAACCCATATGTCTGGTAAGAAAAAAATTCTTGCTGTAATACCGGTGCGGTGGGCTTCGACCCGGTTCCCAGGAAAACCACTGGCCCTCATTCACGGTAAGCCCATGATTCAGTGGGTGGCGGAGCAGGCAGAAAAGGCAAGGTTGGTGTCCGAGGTGGTTGTGGCGACCGACGACACGCGCATTTTTAATGCGGTCAAGAAATTTGGTGGGAGGGCGGTAATGACCTCTGCGGAGCATTCTACCGGCACTGACCGGGTCGCAGAGGTGGCAGAAACAATGGAGTGTGGTATTGTGGTCAACATTCAGGGGGATGAGCCGCTTATTCCCCCTGAAAATATCGACCTTGTCATTCGCCCTCTGCTCGACTCTTCTGATCCGCCGGTGTCGACTCTGATGACCGCTCTTCGCGATCTAGAGGAGATGTTTAACCCCGATGTTTGCAAGGTGGTGGCGGACGACAATGGGCGCGCTTTGTATTTTACGCGCGCGCCGGTTCCCTACGATAGGGAGGCTTGGCCGGGTGGTGCTCATGAAACCGAACAAAATGGGGCAACCTCCGGTGTTTACGGATTCAAACATATCGGATTGTATGCGTACACGAAGCCCTTTCTTTTGCGGTTTTCCCGGCTCAAGGCTTCCCGACTGGAAAACTTGGAAAAACTGGAGCAGTTGAGGGTCCTCGAAAACGGGTATGCTATCCGGGTGACGGAGACTGAAAGAAATTCTATCGGCGTCGACCGGCTCGAGGATCTAAATGCGATAGAGCAGTTGCTGAGTAAAAACAAATAGTGGCGGAAGGACGCATAAATGTCATTCTAAAGAGTGCTTTGCCTCTCTCGGGTGTCTCCTGAGTTTGTCGAAGGCTCCCTCTGTCGGCTTGTGGAATGCGTTGGGTGATGGAGAATCTCAATGGTGGTTGCTCTATAGGGGCGACGTTCTTTGCTTCGCCTAAAATGGCAGGTAAAGTGAATTTTTTAGTATTCTGTTAGGAGATAATCTTACTAACGTTCAGGGGTGAGAAAACGAAACGTTGAAAAGTAACCCTAAAGCTGAAAAGGTTAAATACATTTTTGTTACGGGTGGAGTTCTCTCATCGCTAGGGAAAGGGATCGCTGCTGCGTCCATCGGCAGTTTGCTTGAAAGTTCTGGGTTAAAAGTTACTCTCCTCAAGCTAGACCCCTATATCAATATCGACCCTGGAACGATGAATCCGCTTCAGCATGGAGAGGTTTATGTGACCGACGACGGGGCTGAGACGGATCTCGACCTGGGCCACTACGAACGCTTTACGCAAGCTCGCATGCGCCGGGCAAACAATGTGACCGCCGGGCGCATCTACGACAACGTAATTCAGAAAGAACGGCACGGAGAGTATCTGGGTTCGACTGTTCAAGTGATTCCACATATAACAGACGAGATCAAGAACTACATTCGCGCGGTGGGTAAGGGAGGGGTTGATGTCGTTATCTGTGAAATCGGCGGAACGGTGGGCGACATAGAAAGTCTGCCCTTTCTGGAGGCGATCCGTCAGTTCCGCTTTGACGTCAAGGCGAAGAACGTTCTCTATGTCCACCTGACGTTGGTGCCCTACATTAAGACTTCCGGCGAACTTAAGACCAAGCCCACTCAGCACAGTGTTCAAAAGTTGCGTGAGATTGGTATCCAGCCTGATATTCTTCTGTGCCGCACTGAGCAGAGCCTGTCCAAAAGCCTAAAGGAGAAGATCGCGCTATTTTGCAATGTGGCTGTTGATTCGGTCATCACGGCGATGGACGTCAAAAGCATCTATGAGGTCCCACTTTCGCTGGAAAAAGAAGGGTTGCCTAGGATCATTATTTCCAAGCTGGGGCTCTCCGTAGGGGCGCTAAATCTGGAGCCTTGGAAGAAAATCATTCAGATACTAAAGAAGCCTAGGGGTGGCGAGGTGGATATTGGCGTTATCGGTAAATACGTCGATTTGAAGGATTCCTATAAGAGTCTAATGGAAGCACTTATCCACGGTGGTATCGGCAACGAGATGGCCGTGAACATTCACTGGGTCGATGCGGAAACGCTGGAAAACGGAGCCGATCCATCCTTCCTGAAATCTTATAACGGAATTTTGGTGCCCGGGGGATTTGGCGAACGGGGTATCGAAGGGAAGATCAGGGCTGTGCAATATGCCCGGGAAAACAAGGTACCCTTTTTCGGAATCTGTCTCGGTATGCACTGTGCCGTCATCGAGTTCGCTCGCAGCGTGGCCCACTTGAAGAATGCCAATAGTTCGGAGTTTTCATCCAGTTCATCTGATCCGATCATTGACCTCTTACCTGATCAGGATGCTGCGG
The DNA here is from genome assembly GCA_913043155.1 of uncultured Nitrospinaceae bacterium. Classification (GTDB taxonomy): domain Bacteria; phylum Nitrospinota; class Nitrospinia; order Nitrospinales; family VA-1; genus CAJWLY01. The sequence goes on from CAJWLY010000168.1 coordinate 2,466, forward strand.
GGAACAAAGGCGGAACCATGCGTCTTGGCGAGTATCCCTGTCAGTTGAGGAAGAAGTCCAATGCTTATGAGGCTTATAGAACCCGGGAGATCTATGAACGGCACCGGCATCGTTACGAGTTCAATAATCGGTACCGGATTCAGTTGGAAGAAGCGGGTCTTAAATTCAGTGGCCTGTCACCCAGCGGAAATTTAGTGGAGATCGTGGAGTTGGAGGACCATCCCTGGTTTTTGGCTGGGCAGTTTCATCCCGAATTCAAATCATCCCCCATGGAACCGCATCCTCTATTCAAAGCTTTCATTGCCCATTCCTACCAGTACAGAGACGAGAACCATAAATAGTAACTTTTTCTTCATCTCCATTCATCCGACACCTTTAATCACATCGATCTTGCCGATGATACCGACGAGTTTGCCTCCGTCCACGACGGGAATAGTGTGCACGTCTTTTTCGGCCATCAGCGTGGCAACTTCGTTTGCCTCAGTGCTGGGCGTGACAGTGATCGGATTCCGATGGTAAATATCGTTCACGGTCTTGCCGGTCAGTTTCTTTGCTTCTTCTTCAAACTTTTTTGCGCTTTCAATAAAAAGCACCGCATCGAACAGAGCAATCACAGTGGGGATGTGCAGGTTTTTCTGTTGCTCGATCAGATCGCCCTGAGTGACCACACCAATCAGCCCGCCGTCATCGTCGACCACCGGTACACCATTGACTTTATACGTCACGAATAGTTCCGAGAGTTCTTTGATTGGTTGGTCTCTCGTTACGGTGATGACATTTAAGGTCATAATGTCTTTGGCGACTGGCATGGTGTCCTCCTATTACGGACTGAGTTTGTTCGGTTAGGTTGCTAAGAAGAACCTGATAAATTGG
>CAJWLY010000169.1 GCA_913043155.1 uncultured Nitrospinaceae bacterium
GAAAACCCGTTTCGTCATCTGGACCACGACGCCTTGGACACTCCCCGCCAACCTTGCGGTCTGCCTGCATCCTGATTTTCAATATGTAGCGGTCAAGATTAACGACGAAATTTTTGTAGTCGCCGAAGAATTGTTATCGGGACTTGTCCTCGAGTGGGGAGCCGAGGGGCACGAAGTACTCGGCCAGTGTGTTGGCAGGGAGTTGGAAGGGGTTATCTGTCGTCACCCGTTTGTCGACCGGGACTCGCAGATCATTTTGGGTGAGCATGTGACCTTGGAGCAGGGGACCGGATGCGTTCATATAGCACCCGGCCATGGGCAGGAAGACTATATAATCGGCCAGAAATACGGGCTTGATACCTATAACCCGGTAGACGATGGTGGAATATTTAAGCCTGAAGTGGAACATTTTGGTGGGCTCTTCGTGCGCAAAGCCAATCCTGAAATTGTGGGGAAACTGCGGGCGGACGGAAACCTGATTCATGACGACTCCATCAACCATTCCTATCCTCATTGTTGGCGTTGCCGACAGCCGATCATCTTTCGGGCGACGAGTCAGTGGTTTATTTCAATGGATGTAGACAACTTGCGCCAAAAAGCGCTCGAGGCCGTCCGAAAAACGAAATGGGTTCCGCACTGGGGGGAGGAGCGCATCTACAGCATGATAGAGAACCGTCCCGACTGGTGTATTTCCCGGCAGAGAGCCTGGGGAGTTCCCATCACCGCATTCAACTGCAAGGCTTGCGGTGAGATTTTGCGCACCAGGGAGATATTCGCTCACATTGCTGACTTGGTAAAAGAACACGGCGCGGATTTCTGGTTTGAAAAAGAAGTGGTGGATTTGCTTCCCGAAGGAGTCGCTTGCTCCTGCGGTGGAAAAGAATTTGATAAAACAAACGATATCCTTGACGTTTGGTTTGACTCGGGAGTGAGCCATGCGGCAGTTTTGGAGTCCGATCCCGATTTGGCTTGGCCCGCCGACCTATACCTAGAAGGGAGCGACCAACACCGTGGGTGGTTCCACAGTTCGCTCCTAGAGTCAATCGGAACCCGAGGTAAAGCCCCCTACAAAACAGTGCTCACCCACGGATACGTTGTGGACGGGAAAGGCAAGAAGATGTCAAAGTCTGCGGGTAACGTTATTGCTCCGCAGAAGATCATCGATCAGTACGGTGCAGAAATTTTACGGCTGTGGGTTGCCTCGGAAAATTATCGAGAAGACATTCGTATCTCTAATGAAATCCTCAACCGTCTGACCGAAGCTTATCGTAAGATTCGCAACACCCTCCGTTTCCTTCTTGGAAATTTGAATGATTTTGACCCGACCGTGGATTCGGTTGCTACGGAAAATTTGGTGGAAATCGACAGGTATATTCTCCATCGGTTTGAATTGTTGTGCGAGAAAATTCAAAAGGCATTCGAGAACTACGAGTTTCATGTGTTCTATCATAGTTTTTATAATTTTTGTGTGGTGGACCTCAGCGCATTTTATCTCGATATTTTGAAAGACCGCTTGTATACCTACCCAAAAAAATCTGCCGGCCGGCTTTCGGGGCAGACCGCGATACATGCACTGTTAATTGGGATGGTGCGATTGATGGCGCCGGTGCTGAGTTTTACTGCCGAAGAAACCTGGTCCTATATGCCTCCCGGTAGTGCGGAGGAAAAGAGCGTGCACATGAGTTCGTACCCCGAATCCCTGAATGTCGAAGTCGATGAAGGTTTCATCCGGAAATGGGAAATGTTGACCGAATTGAAAAGCGAGGTGAGCAAGGCGTTGGAATTGCGCCGCCAGGAAAAGGTGATCGGTCACTCTCTCGATGCTCTTGTGAGGCTGGTCTTGCCAGAGAAGGTTCGTGCTGTGCTCAACAACGAGTGCGGGGAGCTGAAATTTATTTTCATCGTCTCCGGAGTGGAGGTGGTTTCCAGCTTAGAAGGGAATGAAAAAGTTTACTCCAGCGAAAACATCGAAGGTGTGAAGATTGAAGTTTGTTCGATGGGGGGAAGTAAGTGTGGGCGTTGCTGGAACTATTTTACGGAAGAAGTTTTGGGCGAAATGGAACACGCTGGTGTTTGCCCTCGATGCGCGGAAAATCTTGAGTCGGCAAAGGCTTGAACGGTTTTGCGAAATAAATACCTGCAGCTGCTTCTTATTTCTGGTGCGCTGATCCTAATCGATCAGTGGACGAAGTTTCTGGTTACAATTCACATCCCTCTGTATTTTTCCGTTCGGGTAATTGATAATTTTTTTAACATCACCCACATACGGAATCCGGGGGTGGCGTTCGGGTTGTTCGCCAACCAGGAATCAGAATACAAGGTCCTTTTTTTTATTATAATTTCAGCGATCGCCATCGTTGCCATTTTAATCATTTTTCACCAGACCCCTAACAACCGGCGGATGGTGCGAACGGGGTTGACGTTGATTTTAAGCGGAGCCGTTGGTAACCTCATGGACCGCATCATTCACAAGGAAGTAATCGATTTTATTGATTTTTATTACCAGAAATTTCATTGGCCCGCTTTCAACGTGGCCGATTCATGCATTACAATTGGGGTTGCGCTCATGATTCTTGATCTTTTTTGGCATCACCCTGAAGCGAATGCTGTTTCGAAATCTTCCGGAGAGTCTCTGTATAAATAACCCCTTTGTCCAGCCGACTGGCCGGACGCTTTGACCATTATGTATCCTATCCTTGTCGAATTCGGATTTGTTAAGGTTTTCACTTATGGTTTGCTGGTTGCGACTGGATTTTTGGTGGCAATCATGGTAGGAGCGTCTCGAGGAGAGAGGGAGGGATGCGACCCTCAAAAAATCATTGACCTCTGTTTTTATATCATGGTGTCGGCGCTTCTGGGCGCCCGCCTGTTCTATATTATCGTTGAGTACAAATATTTTTCCGCTGCACCTCTTGAAATATTCAAGTTCTGGAAGGGTGGGCTGGTTTTCTACGGTGGCTTGATCGTTGCGGTACTCGTTTCGCTGTGGTATTTGAAGCGGCATCAGATGCCTGTTTGGAGAGTAGCCGATGTGCTTGCACCGTCGATCGCGCTAGGTCAGGGTATCGGGCGCTGGGGGTGTTTTTTCGCGGGATGTTGTTATGGAGTTAAAACCGACGTTTCCTGGGCCGTTACCTTTGCCGATCCCAGGTCGCTTGCCCCCCAGGGAATTCCCCTGCACCCAACTCAGATTTACCTTTCTCTGAACGCGCTTTTCATTTTCGCGTTTCTCCTGTGGCTGACTAAAAGAAAAAAATTTGATGGCCAGATTTTTTGGGCTTATGGCATTCTTTACTCAATCGGAAGATT
>CAJWLY010000170.1 GCA_913043155.1 uncultured Nitrospinaceae bacterium
CCGAATACGTTTTTTCTTCGATGAATTTTTGTTGAAATACCCGAGGTCACGGGCATCTGACGCTCGTCGAGGGCATACTATCACGTTTTGCCCAAAACCAGAAAAACTAATCATTTACAGGCAGTATCGAAGTTGGGAATAGTGTTATAATCCGGCCGGTTGGTCGAGAAAATTTGAAGCCAGTTTTTGTGGAACGCATCGGTTTATCTATCAACCAGTTAATAGAAGTTGTGTTTTGTGGGGACGGGTAGGTATATGGAAAAGGTTTCGGTTGTTGTCATTACTTTCAATGAGGAAAAAAACATCGAGCGTTGTCTTGAAAGTATTCGATGGGCCGATGAAATCGTTGTGGTTGACACCTTTAGTACTGACCGTACGGTGGAGATTTGTCGGCGGTTTACTGACCGGGTGTTCCAGGAAAGCTGGCGTGGGTATGGTCCGCAGAAAAATCTGTGTGCCTCCAAAGCGAATAATCGCTGGGTTTTAAATGTCGATGCCGATGAGGTGATCTCTCCTGAGTGTGCCGAGGCGATCCGGGATGTGCTGGCGAGTGAACTGGTGCACCCGGTGTACCGGTTCCCAAGGAAGAATTTTTTTGGCAATCGGTGGATACGTTACGCCGGGTGGTATCCTGACCTGATCGCTCGGCTTTATGACCGCACCCGCGTTGCTTTTTCTGAATCCGCCGTTCATGAAAGGCTCATTCCGGACTCGGATTCGGGTTTGATCGACCAACCTATATTGCATTTTTCTTTTGACGGAATGGAGGACTATGTCAGTCGGCAGAATCGATACTCCTCTTTGTATGCCGAGGAAAAGATTCGCTCTGGATGGAAGGCCAACTGGACCCATCTCTACCTGCGCCCTCCCTGGTTTTTTTTTAAAACCTATTTTCTCAGGCAGGGATTTCGCGAAGGGTTTCTGGGGATATTTTTGTCGCTTGCGATGGCTTTTTATACTTACCTGAAATACGCCAAGACCCGGGCGGTTTGAGAAGGTGTCCGGGAATGTCTTTGTGGTTAAAGAATTGGGTTTTTGGTTAACTTAATATAGAATGAACTTGAGATAGAGGTGGGAGAATCGTTTAATCCGCTCTTTTCATCTCCTTCCGGCTCAGTCACTGCTTCTTAGGCCGTTCATCTTGGTCAACCCCCTTATCCCGAGGAACCTTTGAGTAGATCGCAGTTGTTGATATTGATGATTCCCGTCGTTTTGTTTTCGCTGACGGCGCATGAATATTCCCATGGCCGAATTGCCTTCCTGTTGGGTGATGGTACCGCTAAACGTCTGGGCCGACTTTCTTTTAATCCGCTGAAACATCTAGATCCCATCGGAACCCTGTTTTTTTATTTTATGGGGTTCGGTTGGGCCAAACCGGTGCCGGTGGATTGGAGGAATTTTCACAACCCGCGGAAGGATATGATGTACGTGGCTATCGCGGGTCCCTTGTCCAATGTGGTGCTTGCGGTGATCAGCAGTTTTTTTATCCGGATCATTGATCCTTACGAGCACTGGATTCTTTTTACTTTGTTGAGTTTTGGGGTATATATAAACGTGGCGCTGGCTATTTTCAATCTACTGCCGGTGTATCCCCTTGATGGCTCGAGCGTGATCAAGGGTTTGGTCCCCCGTGATATTGCCGCCCGATTGAGCGGATTGGATCGATTCGGGGCTTTTATCCTTCTTGGAATTATTTTGCTGGACCATTTTGCGCATACGGGAATCCTAGGTTTGATCTTATGGACACCCATCATTGTGACGGTTCAGTTTCTAACGCAGGATGCATTCCCTGATCTTTACAGTGTTCTCGTTGCTAGTTTCTCGATAATTAATAACAGCTGATACTCAGGAAGAAGATGAAGCGAAAGCGGATTTTAAGCGGGATGCAGCCCTCAGGCCAGTTGCACCTCGGAAATTATTTTGGAGCATTAAAAAACTGGGTGGCTTTGCAAGATGAGTTCGAATGTTTCTACTTCATCGCTGACTGGCATTCATTGACCACGTTATACGAAGATCCTCATCTTATTAATAAATATATTTTCGAAGTGGCCGTCGACTGGTTGAGTTCAGGATTGGACCCGGGAAAATGCACCCTGTTCGTTCAGTCGAGAATTCCTGAACACGCCGAACTTCATTTAATCCTTTCGATGATGGTCCCCGTCCCGTGGTTGGAACGAAACCCGACTTATAAGGAAAAGCAGGATGAGGTGAAAAATGTCGATATGAGTTCGTTCGGGTTTCTGGGATACCCCATTTTACAGACTGCCGATATTGTTCTCTATAAGGCCCACTTCGTTCCAGTTGGGATCGATCAGGCGCCGCATCTAGAGCTTTCGCGCGAAATCATCCGGAGATTCAATAATTTGTATAAAAAAAAGGTTTTTATTGAACCCGCTGCAAAGATTTCTGAAATCCCAAAGCTCAATGGAACTGATGGGCGCAAAATGAGCAAGAGTTACGATAACGCCATTTATCTCTCCGATTCAGAAGAACAAATCACCAAAAAGGTCCGGTCTATGCTCACCGATCCGGCAAGAGGGCGACGCGGCGACCCCGGTGACCCGAAGGTGTGCAACCTGTTTCCGTTGCATAAGATTTATTCGCCGCAACCGATGCAGGATGAAATAGATTCCGCCTGCCGCAAGGCCGAAATTGGTTGCGGCGACTGTAAGATGAAACTGGTTAGCACCATGCTGGAAAACATGCGACCGAATATGGAGAAGCGATGTGAAATCGCTTCAAAGCCCAAGGAAGTAGAGGAGATTCTGTGCGCCGGGACCGAAAAAGCAAGAAAGGTTGCTGCGGCGACACTTCAGGAAGCCAAGGTCGCGATGAAGATCGCGTGAATTTTTACTGAAGACGGAAGAAGACTGTAAAAAAAAAGATAACTACAGAAGTTTTGGGTCAGGGAAACATGTAAATTCCCCATCTTCCCATATCCTCTTCGCAGGGGAATTTTGCTTGATCAATTGAAGGGTTGGTTATGGACTATAAAGAAACACTCAATTTGCCACAGACGGACTTCCCGATGAAGGCCAACCTCGCCAAAAGGGAACCGGAAATACTCGCCCGATGGGAAGACGAGGATATCTACGCTGCCATTCGCGACAAGTCTAAGGGAAAACCTAAGTTCGTTTTCCATGACGGTCCACCCTATGCCAACGGACACATCCATATGGGGCACGCCCTCAATAAGATTCTTAAGGATTTCATCGTCCGGTTCATGGGGATGAAAGGGTACGACGCGACCTTTGTGCCGGGATGGGATTGTCATGGTCTGCCTATCGAACACCAGGTAGG
>CAJWLY010000171.1 GCA_913043155.1 uncultured Nitrospinaceae bacterium
AGCGGGTGCTTTGAATCAAGCCCCGGGCTCTTTAGTTTGATCGCCGGTGGCCTTATATTGGACTAGGGGCTTCCTCAAAATGAGAAGAGGTTTGCTGTGAAAGCGCTGGTTCTTGATATTAAGCCCGAGGAGTGGGAACGCACTAAGGGTATGAGTTTTATTGAGGTCCCGGAGCCGAAACTCGAAGAATCGAAGAACACTGCTGATGGAAGTAAAGTTATTGTCAAGCCTCTCTATACTGGGTTCTGCGGGTCGGACAAAGGTGTTTGGTTCCGCCACGCATTTAAGGACCTTATCTTCGATTCATTGGAACAGAGTGAAAACGAGTTTGGGCGAATTTGCGGACACGAGCTCTTGGGTGAGATTGTCGAAGTAGGCTCCTATGCATCTAAGGTGTACGGGTATCGTGTCGGAGACCTAGTCTCCACCGAGTCACATATTTTTTGTGGGCAATGTCATCAATGCAAGATCGGCGACGCGCATGTCTGCTCCAACCACCTCATCATTGGTATCTCTACCGATGGCTGTTTTGCAGACTATGTAAAACTCCCAGCCAAAGAACTGTGGAGAACGAATCTGGATGAAATACGTCCCGAAGTTGCCGCCATCCAAGAACCCTTGGGCAATGCCGTCCATGCCTGCAGTCGGGTGGACCTGCGTGGCCGGACGCTGGCGGTTTTCGGTTGCGGTACGATAGGATTATTTACGATTCTCATGGCGCGAGCGATGGGTGCGACGACAATCATAGGCGTCGATCCCAACGAGAAAAACCTGAAACTTGCTGGAGAATTAGGGGCGGACGAAGTGTTGCGCGTTCCGGGAGAATCCGTTCATGGGGTAGAGCATGCGCCTGACCTTGAAGTAGTCGAGGCGATACGCAGGCGCTGTTTTGGGGAGGGGGTCGATGTGGCCTTTGAGATGTCAGGGAGCAACCAAGCGCTCAATACGGCCATCGCTTCGACCCGGGCCGGAGGCGACATTATTTTGTTCGGCCTGTCGGCGGGTGACTACACCGTTACTAATTTTCAAGAGATCATCCTGTACGGCAAATCCATGCACAGTGTGGTTGGGCGCAAGGTGTTCCAGACCTGGTATACCATGCGCAACCTATTAACTTCCAAAGAGCATAACCTGCAAGACAGGATTTACGATGTCATTCTAAACAAGGGAGATGGGACGGTGATGCCATTTCACCAATTCAATCGGGATGCGTTTGAGCAGGCAATTCAGGAATATCCGAAGATCGTTTTGAAGTACAGGTAATCCACCAAGGTGAGAGCTTTTGACTAAGAACATTTTCGAAACCATCCGCTCCGAACTCGAATCAATCAGAGTATCTGGCTTATATAAGGAAGAGCGCGTTCTCCTCTCCCAGCAACAGGTGCGTATACAGATCGAACGCGGTGAAGTACTCAACTTTTGCGCCAACGATTACCTGGGTCTTGCCAACCACCCTGAAATCTTGGAATCGGCTAAAGAGGCACTCGACCTTTACGGGTATGGTATGGCATCGGTGCGTTTTATCTGCGGAACGCAGGATGTACACAAGCAACTCGAGCAGGCTGTCTCTGAATTCCTTGGAATGGAAGACACGGTTCTTTATTCCTCCTGTTTTGATGCGAATGGTGGATTGTTCGAAACGTTGCTCACAGAAAAAGATGCTGTCATCAGCGACCGGTTGAATCACGCTAGTATCATCGACGGCATTCGGTTGTGCAAGGCGGCACGGTTTCGTTACAACCACGCCGACATGAACCACCTCGAAACACAGTTGAAGCGGGCAAAGAAATATCGGTTTCGCGTAATCGCTACCGATGGGGTGTTCAGCATGGATGGGGATGTTGCCCCACTCGATGAAATCTGTGAAATGGCAGATCGTTACGACGCCATTGTTATGGTCGATGACTCGCACGCGACCGGATTTTTCGGTGCGACCGGGCGCGGAAGTATTGAGTACTGCAATGTGATGGGACGGGTACAGATCGTCGCGTCGACATTTGGGAAGGCACTTGGGGGGGCGTCCGGAGGATTCACCGCCGCCGCGAATGAGGTTACTTCGCTTCTCCGGCAACGGTCAAGACCCTATCTTTTTTCTAATTCCCTGTCGCCCGTCATCGCTGCGACGACTTTGAAAGCGGTCGACCTCATCACCCGCTCACCCGAGTTGGTGAAAAAGCTCCGGTCCAATACCGCATACTTTCGCGAAAAGATAACGAGTGCTGGATTCGATATTCGCTTGGGAGATCATCCCATTATTCCCATAATGCTGGGTGAGGAACGGCTGGCGGGGCAGATGGCTGCAAAAATGCTCGACGAGGGTATTTATGTGGTTGGGTTCAGTTATCCCGTGGTGCCTAGAGGGGAGGCGCGTATCCGGGTCCAGATCTCTGCTGCCCATGAGACACAGGATCTCGACCGGGCGGTGACCGCCTTTCAGAAAGTGGGCGGGGAGCTTGGAATTCTTTAAAATTTAATGTCTCAAGAAGCCACCCTGCAGGACTTATTTTTTGCTCTTGAGCATCAAGGCGATGGTTTCGCAGATCGTGTCGTGACTCAACGCGGAGGTGTTGAAACTGGCATCGAATTTTGAGCAGTCGATGGCATGCTGGTCGAAATAGCGTTTCTGGAACTCTTCCCGCTCTTGATCGACGGACTTGATGGTTTTTTCCGCCTCGGATTCAGAAATTTGGCGTAGCGCTGCGATATTCTTCACCCGGTCCTCGAGTGGAGCGACCAATAGAACGTGTAACCCCTGTTTCTTATCGGCGAGAATATGATTGGCTCCTCGTCCGATGATGATGGCGCTCTCCTGCGCGATGATCACCTTCATTAGTCGTGAAATCTGGATAACGTAGTCTTCCTGCAGGATGGCCCCGGATCGGATGAGGAAATTGATCCAATCGTCAATATGATTGAGGCTATGTTCGTCGAGGGTCTGGAGAAAACTTCGACTCAGGCTTTCTCTTTGGGCTAGGTGGTTAAGGAGGTTACATCCATACACCTTCCATCCCAGCGTTTTTTCCAGCTGGGAGACCAAGGCCTCTTCGCCACACCCTAGTTGTCTGGCCACAGTCAGAAAGGGGAAGATCTCAATTGTACCGCGATCCCTTTGTACCTTTACCTGTTTCCTACTTTCTTCCCATCCAGCAATTTTTTCAGCGATGACCTTATCGGCAAGCGATTCCGGCATGGTGGTTGGCATAACAACTCCTGGAGGTCCCGGTTTAGGAAGGATAAGTCGTACTCTATGCCTGCCATAGAAGATAGGTCCGGAGTCCGTTTTCCGCAAGG
>CAJWLY010000172.1 GCA_913043155.1 uncultured Nitrospinaceae bacterium
ATATCCGTACCTTCCGTAGTGAGGCAGTTTGCGGATTAGTCCGGGAACGCTTGCCCCCGATGAGGTAACGAGCCATGTGGTCCAACCTTCCTTACGGCCAGGCCGGTTGAGGGTAAATACGAAGCTGTGACTCTCCCATGGATACCGTTTATCATCCAGAGTCACTCCCTGTTCGTCGACCTTCACGCCATACCAGTCGAGTTGCGGTTTGAGTTGCTGGGCGAAGGTATTGTTGCGCCCGAAAACCCAGACACTGCCTGCGGGAATGGGGGTGGGCATATTGTCCGTGAGGAGAGGTTTCTTGCCGGACGCATCTTCCACTGACTGTGCGAACTGGTGATAGCCCATGAGCACGTCGGAAAACTCTTCCTCTGAGGGGAGGACCGCTGTCTGCGTTTTCGATCCGTAGGTTTGCCCGATACTTGCCGGCACTTCGCCGGGGTTGAGCCGACGGAATACTTCGTGGTAAGGGTCAAGGACCACGTTGACCGGTTTGCCGGGCAGGGAAAGGTGGAACGTCTGTTTCTTATCCATCAGGGTCAGGTTTCCCAATCGAGGTGTCTCGACTTCTTTCAGCCATACGGCGATAGGGATATCCATTTTAAAAATGGGGCCGGGCTGTGCTTGCCGGATTTTGAGTTGAAGCAGGTACTCGTCGTTCTGTTTGCGGTACGAAGCCGGTAAAAGTTCCAGCCGTGGCGCTCCCGCTCTTTTGATCCACTGATCAAAAAACACCTTTAAGTTGCGTTTGCCTATGCGCTCAAAAGAATCTTGCAACTCTTTGAATCCGGCAAAGCGGAACCGGTTTTGATTATAAAAATCACGCAGCGCTTCGAGGAAGATTCCGTTGCCTACCTCATGCCTGAGCATGTGCAGAACCATAAGCGTCTTTCCATAACCCACTGCCTGCGAGGCCATGCTGTCGCGCCCCTTGAACTCTGCCAGCGGAAAATCGTTCGTTTCGTTGACGTAGCTAGCGAACTTCATCAATTCCTGAAACCGGTAGCGGTCACCCTTGCCCCTCAACTCAGGCAGGAGATGATCGGCAAGATAGGTGGTTAGCCCCTCAGCCCAGTTTCCGAAGTCCGGATCGATGTAGACCCCGTTGCCCCACCAGTTATGCAGGATTTCGTGAGGAAACGAAGTATGAAGGATAAACGGGAAACGAATAACGCGTGAACCCAGCAGGGTGAACGACGGCATTCCGTAGCCAGTCTGTCGCGAGTTTTCCACCACCGCAAATTTTTTATACGGATAAGGACCCAGCAGGCGAGAATAAAAATCGATATAGGCCCGCGCCGCTTCGATATAACGGTCGGCGAGGGCTTTGTCATTTTCACGCAAGTAGACATGGAGAAAGATTTCTCCGTGGCGCTCGTTAAACTCATGGTACCGATCAGCAACGAGAAAGATCTCCTCCTGCGGATTTGTTTCACTCCAAATGACTTCGCGGTGTTTGCCCTTCAAATCCTCACTGATTTTTTCTCCTTGGCTCACGGGTTTCCATTCGGCGGGTGTTTTTACAGTCATTTGAAACGTGATCCGTTCCTTTGCTGTCCCCTGCGTTGCGATTTGCGGATAAAAATGGTCTATGCCGGAAAGGAGAAGCGTTTCCGTTGTTTTGTCGCTAGAGACTGGGAGAGGACTTGAATAAACAAACGTCAGTTTCAACGGATTGGGCCAGGCCTTTTCCGGAGGCCGAGAAATATCGATGCGGAGGAGTGCGCCCTCTAAATTTTCCTTGTTTTTCAAGTGTGTTTGAGTGATTTCGCTGTTTCCGCCAGAAACATCTACTTGGTCAATACGCGAGTTCATGTGCAGGTGGAAGCTTAGAACTTGCGGGGTGGATTCATTCGTCGGCACCATCACCACGTCATGGAATCGGGCGGAAGATTCTGCCGGGTCAAGTGTCGCCGTCAGCTTGTGATGGATCGGGGCCTGCAGGGCAAATGTAGGGGGAAGCGTAATGACCCAAAGATAAAGAAAGATTCCGGTTGAAAGAAGTCTGGGAAGGATATGCACTTGTTATAGCCCTCTTCACCCAGTCTGCCTATTTCTAACGAACATAATAGGCATTGGTAATTTACCCTCTTTATAGCTATGAGGGAGGGTGGGAATTTGAACGGCTTTTCCGCCACCTGCGGACCCCTACCCTTGGAGGTCGGGTTCGCTCTGGGCTTGGTTCAGTTACCCCACAACAGCGTCGACGCCACGGTGGGTTTCGCCGACGATGCGGATCACCACGCGGTTGGGGATGCACGCCGCCAGTCGATCAGCGTAACGGATATAGCCCGATTTAATACATACCTTATTTTTGCATGGAGAACGGACGATGCGGGCCTGTCCTTTTTTGACTTCCACTTCGGTTTCGCCCAGCGGACCTTTCACGTGCGTGACCTGGTCCCTATCGAGAGAGAGGCGTGTGACCTCTTTTTGGTTTACCTCGACGACAACCCAATTACCCTTGCCAAAAACTGTTCCCCAGTTGGCAATAAACACTGCGTTAAGAGCCAGCAGCGCCACGATAAGAACTTTATCTCCTAAAGTGAAACGCATGGTTTTAAAATTTACTCCATACAAACTGTTAAAATACTTTTAATTTTTCGAGTTTTGTTAATTTCTTGGATTCGCGTAGGGCCTGTTTTGCGTCATCTGATTTGATCCGGTTGCCGCCAAGGTGCAGGTAAGTCAACTGCGCCAGGGCATCCGAATCGGCGATGGCCAGCGCTCCCTCGTCGCCCACCCGGTTATCCACCAGGTTGAGAGAGGTGACCTGGGTCAAAACAGGAGATGTGGCCAGCGCCTCAGCTCCCCGTGCCATAATGCCATTGTGTTCCAGGTTGAGGGTTTTTACCTCGGAGAACAGGCCGCTTGCCGCAACGATTTCTGCGCCCTCGTCCCCGAGATTGTTCGAACCTAGGTGTAGATATTCTATTTTGGGTAATAGAGTAGACCCGGCGAGAATTTTAATTCCTTCAGGTCCCAGATTGTTGTGGGTGATGATGAGGGTGTGGATGGTTTTTAACGGTTCGAAACCGGCGAGCAGTTCTGCAAGTTCGATCCCGTGTTCCCGAGTGACCTCGGCGCTCTGGATGAAGGCGAACGCGTCCTGAATTTTCAGGATCTTCTGGTCCTTGATATTTTCGTAGATGATTTTCTGGTACGGGGTCAGGCCCTCCAGGGTTTTTCCATATTGCCCTCCGTCGTTGACCAGTTCTTCCCAGTTCTTAAACTTCTTAGTCATGTGCTATCGTTTCAATCTTTTTTCTCTTGCACACCCTCCAGC
>CAJWLY010000173.1 GCA_913043155.1 uncultured Nitrospinaceae bacterium
TTTCCTCGCGCAGGATTTTTACTGTCTCTTCTGGATTCGTTTCGTCTTCTTTGTCTTGTTCGATTACGCTTGCTGGTGAATCTGTTTTTGTAGGTTTGGATGGGATAGAAACGGGTGCGGGGGATTCTTTGATGGCAGGAACTGATGGTTTTCTCAGCTCTGAAAGAAAGGGAATACTGACTCCCATTTCCTGAGCGTAATAATAACCGGCCCCTCCGGTGATCAGGAGAAATAGGATGAGTAATAACTTCCGACCGCCGGCCGATTTTTTTTCTGTTACGAGTTCCTCGCTTTTCTCCTGAGCTTCCTTTCTAGGAAGGTCTGTCGCTTCAGGCGCTGGTTTGGTGTCTTCGAGGGGTGGGTCCTCTGGAGTGTCGCTGGGATCGGATTCGGGCAATGCGTTGTCTTTTTTCATAACCGGCGCGGCAGCCCTCTTTGTTCCGCCGAGGTTTCTGGTTCAGTAGATGATTTTGTTGAGGGAATACTCTACGATATCCTCGACCCCAGCGCGTTTCAGATCAGGTGCGATTTCCCGGACGAGCTTCTCCTCGAGGATCACCGAAAGGTCCACCCATTTTGGATCGGTCAACTCGGCGACGGTAGGTTTCTTTCCGGGTGGTAGGATTTTCATGACGTCATTAATTTTACCTTTGGGGACGTTCATCATCAGGCCCACTTTCCCATTGGCGGCCATGGCGCTTTGAAGCATGAGCACTAGCCGATCAACCTTTTCCTTTTTCCAAGAATCGTTGTAGGCGTCCTTGTTCATGACGAACTTGGTGTTGGACTCCATAATCGTTTCAATAATCCTGAGGTTATTAGCTCGGAGCGAGCTACCGGTTTCAGTAACTTCGACGATGGCGTCGACAAGCTTTGGCGGTTTTACCTCTGTCGCGCCCCAAGAAAATTCAACTTCCGCCGTAACCCCATGTTTCTTCAAGTAATCGGTGGTCATGTTGACTGCTTCGGTAGCGATGCGTTTGCCTTGGAGGTCTTTAATCGACTGGATCGAGGAATCGTTGGGTACGGCCAACACCCAGCGCACCGGACGCGTGGAAGTCTTTGAATAAACCAAGTCGGCGATTTCGACGACATCAGCCCGGTTTTCCTGGACCCAGTCTTTACCCGTCAGTCCGGCGTCGAGGACCCCGTTTTCAACATACCGTGCGATTTCCTGCGCGCGGATCAGCATGCATTCGATTTCCTCGTCGTCGATGGACGGGAAATAGGATCGACTTTTGATTTTTATATCGTAACCGGCTTTGGCGAACAGGTTGACGGTTGCCTCTTCAAGACTGCCTTTTGGGATTCCTAATTTCAATACATTACCGCTCATGGATTTTTTCCTGTTTTTAAAACTAAGTTAGGATAGATTAAGGGTCCGCTAAAAATAAAACTTTCAAGCAGCACCCTTAAGATTTTTTATAGACTTTTTCCGGATCGAAGATTTTTTCATCGACGACTTTCACGTCACCGTTGAGTTTCCGAAAAAAACAACTGACATATCCTTTGTGGCAGGCGGCTTTGCCCACCTGTTCAACTTTCAAAAGAACTGTGTCGTCATCACAATCAACAAAGACTTCCTTAACGTTCTGAACGTTGCCACTCTCTTCACCTTTCATCCATTGTTTATCCCGGGATCGGCTATAAAACCACGCCTTTCCGGTTTCTAGCGTTTTTTCCCAGGCAATTTCATTCATATAAGCGAGCATCAAGACTTGCCCGGTTTCGGCGTCCTGAATGATGGCGGGAACGAGACCGCCCATTTTGTCAAAGTCCAGTTTCATTAGGATACTCCCTTGGTGAAACCCCGAAATCTAAAATATTATTGATTTTCTGTCAACCTTATAATAGCCTGTGGCGTATCGATACCATTGCATTTTTTTTAAATAACTTCAATGATTTTGGCGCTTTAAGTCTTTCCCGAAATGCCGGGTCAACAAACGGTACCATTCACTGATAAAGAGGTTGTTATGCCATCTATTTCTCACTTTAACATATACAAACCGGCGGAACCCTGTCTGTTGACTGGGGAAAAACTGCGGGAAACGATGGACAAGATCGTTTCCGAGGCTCTTTCCCCCAACGGTAGTGAATTCAATCTCAAGGGATACTGCATCGGCATCAATGGAATGGGCTTTTTTGTGGACGATGAGCGGTTGTCTAAAGTCAAACGGCTGAATCTTGGGGGGAACCGCATCGGAGATGACGGCGCGAAGTTGCTTGCGGGGTCTACGATATTTTCCAAGCTTCAATGGTTGGAGCTTGGCGGCAACGATATCGGTCTTGAGGGTATCCGAGCGCTCTGCCAGTCTACGGTTTTAACAAAACTCAAAACGCTCAACTTGTATCGGAATTTTATTAAGGATGAGGGCGCGATCTTTTTCGCTAGAGAAAATCGGTTGAACCAGTTGGAGGAACTAGACCTAGCTCAAAACGAAATCGCTGACGAAGGGTTGCTTGCCCTGGCTGAGTCCAGAGCGTTTCCCAATCTCGTTGCCGTATGTATGGATAACAATTTCACATCAATAGAAGGCAAGGAAGATGCGCGAGCTTGTCCAAACTTTCGCAAACTGCAATCGATTAACTTATAAAATAAAATGGAGTTTCCCGAAGATTTTGAGGACAAGAGCTACGGCAAGGGGTCGTTGCTTGTTGCCAACCCAGTCTTGCCTGATCCAAATTTCTCACGCACCGTAGTGTTATTGTGCAACCACGACGATCAGGGATCGTTTGGGCTGGTTATCAACCGGACAGCTCAACTGGAAGCGTCGGAAGTGTTTTCCCACATCGAATTTTTAGGTGCCTACCACGGAAAAATTTATGTAGGTGGACCTGTTTCGCCGTCGATGGTATTTTTCCTATGCCGATCGTCTCAGGAAATTCCCGAATTGGATACTATCTGTAAAGGGGTGCACTTGGGGACCTGTTTGGATGTGCTCGAAACCGTATACCCTAGAATCGAGAATCCCGAGTGGAACATCCGTTTTTATCTAGGCTACTCTGGCTGGTCCGGAGGACAACTGGCGGGCGAGATGGAACAGCGAAGCTGGCTCATCCAGAATGCCAAGGAACGGTTTGTGTTTGGCAAAACGGAAGATCAAATCTGGCCCGAGGTGGTCCATTCGCTAGGAGAAAAATACCATTACCTCACCAAGGCGCCAGTGAATCCGCAGTGGAACTAAGGTTGTACAGGTTTTCCGTTATTGATCCCATTCGGTGATGCCATGACCCAGTTATATACAACCCCTCCCAGCGAGCAGATTTACAAAACTTATCTTT
>CAJWLY010000174.1 GCA_913043155.1 uncultured Nitrospinaceae bacterium
GAATAAGTTCCCGTCGGACTCGGTTTCTCAAGTAATCGTCGGACTGGTTAGTGGTATCGGACCGGAAAACGAGTCCACACCGCTCGATATATGCTTCCACTTCATGCCTAAAACATTCATGAAGGGGCCGGATGAGGCGATCTCTTTGTGGAGGCATGCCGGACAACCCTCGTGTCCCGCTTCCCCGTAATAGATTCATCAAAACCGTTTCAACCTGATCATCGGCTGTATGACCGAGCGCGATCCATGTCCCTCCCCATTGTTTAAGAACCCGCTCTAGAAATTCGTATCTCACGATTCGGGCTGCCTCTTGAAACGAGGTTTTCATGCGTCTTTTTTCCACGGCAACATCGAACTCTTCGACAAACGTTTCCAAGCCCAGTTTTTCCCCTAATTGGGTGACGAAGACCGCGTCTTCCTTGGAATCTTCGCCACGAGCCAGGTGATTGAGATGGGCGATGGCCAGTTCGAATGGCGGAGTATTCTCCATCATTTTTTTTAACAGGTGGACCATGACCACGGAGTCAGCGCCACCCGAAACGGCCGCGACAACGCGATCGCCGGGAGAAACCATACTGCCTACCGCCCGCATAACTTTACTAACAATGGGGTCCATAACATTAATTGGGTTCTTGGCCATTCAAGTGCCTACCCATCATGTAAGAGAGGATAACCTAAACCGGCTGACCCCAAGTATCGTTGAAACGGACCTTACAAAAGGAGGGTACTCCGGCAAGTGGATCGACTTTCGGTTGCATTCACGAGATTGGAATACGTACAGGGGATATTGGCCCGTTTCACGGCCAATTGGCAAACCTACAAAAATTTCGACCAACTTGCCACTTTAGATGGATTGGCGGAAAACCTAGATTCAACCTCACTTTCAAACCGCAACTCTAACCCGCAACAACTATAGTCTAAAATTTTAACAGAACGGGCTTCAAAGCTTGTTGAGCAGTTCTTTTTTCTTTTTCTGGTACTCGCTTTCGGAGATTTTATTGTTATCGCGAAGTTGTTTGAAGTATTTGAGCCTCTTCTCCATAGCTTTGGGGTCGAAAGATTCGAGCCCAGAGGACCGTGCTGGTTGTCGCGCAGGCGAGCGGTGAAAATTCTTTTTAGGTCGAGACTTAACCGTTCCCCTGCTAAGCCCATCCTTGGGAAAAAAATTATCGTTTGATAATCTCGCCGTCTGCGGCTCTTCCTTTTCTCTAGCAGTAATGGTAGAAGGATGCTGTCTTTCAAACAGAGAGACTTCAATGAAGGCCTTTTCTCTTAAATCACCGATCCAGTCCTTGTAAGCTCTCTTCTGTTTTTCAAAGAACAACCGAGCCCTGATCTCCTCCTTAACCTTATCGAAAGCTTTCGTTTTTCCGGGGATGACTTCATCACATTTAATGATATGAAGACCATACGGTGTTCTGACGATCTCACTGACCTCATCCGCCTTCAATCGGAACGCAGCATTCTCGAATTCCTTAACCATCTTTCCACGCTCGATGATCCCTACATCTCCACCCAAGTGCGCCGAAACATCCTCGGAATGTTTTCTGGCAAGTTGAGCAAAATCCTCTCCGGCGCGAGCCCGGTCAAGGATTTCTCGAGCCTTAATCTCCTTCAAATGGATATCTTTTTTTGACGTTTTTTCATCAATGATAAAGAGGATGTGACGAGCGTGTACCTGGGGTGCTTTCCAGTAATCCTTCTGGTTTCGATTGTAATACCTTCGTATTTGTCGATCGGTCACCTTGCCCCGGTTCCCCATTTCCATTTGGGTAATACGGGAAACTAGAATTTGGTCCCGGATAATGGCCTTATAGTTTTCCAGACTATTTCCTTCACGCTCCAGTAGGGCTTCGAAATCTGAGTCACTGATCTGGTTTTTTTCTTTGATGTCGTCAAGAGCCTTGGTCACGTTCTCTTCATCAACTTCGAGGCCTAATTTCTTTGCTTCCTGAATCTTAAGCTTTTCGTCAATGATGCTATCGAGCGCCTGCTGCATCAACGCATCCCCTGCAGATAATGAGTCCTGCAAACCTTGGTTCAATTGTTCGGAGAGGGCTATACTCCGTTCTTCGACCGCGCTCTGGGTCACAATTTCACTATTAACCCTAGCTACGATACGGTCCACCGTCTCCGCCAGTGCTGGGAGAATCAGCGTAGCGCCGCAAAGCGTCCCAACAGACGCCGCTGCCAAACACTTTTTAATAATTTTGGGCCAGCACGTCATGATTTATTTTTATATCAGCGTTATTTTTTAATTTAACCAACCATTCTTGAAAGACTTTATCCTGAGCTTCATGCAACAACCGCCCCTGAATAACTTTCGAAGATTCCTCGAAGCCCATCTTCCGTACTGCTTTTTTATCTATCACTTTAAAAATATGATAACCGCGTGGAGTGTGAATAACCTCGCTGATCTGATTGCCCTTCAATTTAAAAATCCCGGCAAACTCCACCGGTAGCTCCCCGGCCTCAAAATAACCCAAATCGCCTCCCTTCGCCCCTTCAGGGCTAAGGGAATACTCTTGAGCTAACGTGGAAAACTTTTTTTTTCCGGACTTCAATTGCCTGCGAATGTCTCGAGCCTCAGCTTCAGTTTCGACCATAATATGAAAAAACCGGACTTGTTCACCCTTCTGAAATTCTTCCGGATGGTCTCCGTAATAGCGTTGTGAATCGCTCTCACCCACGGGTACCTTACTATTGGCCTTGGTGTTAATCAATTTTTTTATTAATAGATTGTTTTTAAACTTGTTCTCCCATTCCTCGGCAGAGATTCTCTCGATGGAAAGGAGCCTATGAAAAGATTCTTCCTGGTACCCGTCATTGGCTTCCAGTAAAGCCGATTCATATTCGTCTCGAGACAGTTGAATATTGTTTCTAGCCGCTTCCTTCACCAGAAGAGTGTTCAGGATGATGCGGTTGAGTGCGTTGGTTTTTAGAACAAGCAATTCCTCCGGAGTGAGGCTCTTCCGATCCCTGACCCTGAACTGGTTCTCCATAAATTTCATTTCTTTTCTTAGATTGGCGACTGTGATCTTATCACTACCGACCTCTGCAACCACGGCAGAGTCCATGGTTTGATCAACCGAGCGGAGCTCATTTGAGCATGCACCCAACAGGATCCAAACCACTAAAAAATACCGACCTCGGAAACCTATCGTAGTGAAAATAGTTTTTTTATGCGTCATGGGCTGCTTCTGCAATTTTTTTCAAATAGTCAGCGATCAAGTGCATATCTTTTTTCCATCCCTTGCGATCACCCCTAATCCCAAGCTGG
>CAJWLY010000175.1 GCA_913043155.1 uncultured Nitrospinaceae bacterium
TTTTTGCCACCCAACAGCGCAATAATAAACAGAAACAGGATCATCACAGCCCCAGCATAGACGATGATCTGCACTGCAGCGACAAACTCGGCGTTATACAGGAGAAACAGGAGGGCAAGGCAAATCATGTTACCGATCAGGTACAGGGCACAGTAAACAGGAGACGAACACAGGATAACCCCCAAACTCGCCAATACTGCCGTCAACCCGACCGCCAAAGTAATGGTCTCTCTCGTTAGTTCGATTAAATCGAATTCGAACAATACACCCTCCTCTCAGGTATCCAACATTAACCGGCATCCCGGTTCATGTGGAAAGCTTTCCCTTCCCCGCAGGGAGAGGGGCTCCACGAATTCCGTTTCCTTCAAACGCGTGTCGTGTTGCCCAGCACATTAACCCGAAACTCATTCGGTTCGGGATAAACCAGCAGGTCTTCCTTGATCGCAATGTAATTATCGCGGTCGTAATCGGCCAGTTCGTAATGCTCACGCAACACCACCGCATCAACTGGGCAAGCCTCTTCGCAATAGCCGCAGTAGATACACCGCAGTAGATTAATTTCGTATACTTCCGCGTATCGTTCGCCCAGAGAAACCGGATTAGCCGGATCATTTTCTGCTGCGACCACATGAATGCATCCAACCGGACAATTGACCGAACACAGGCTGCAACCCACGCAACGCTCCAGACCATTTTCGTCGCGGTTCAGAAAATGACGTCCGCGATAACGTGCCGGCATGATCCGCTTAACTTCCGGGTAACAGATCGTAACCGGCTTGGAGATCATGTTCTTGAAAGTCACCCCCAAACCGATCAATAAATTTTTTATACCGTCAAAGGTTCTTCCAATCATAATTTCACCCAAGGTCACAGGACCACAAATACGCTCGTGACCAGAAGGTTAAACAAAGACAGTGGAAGGAGAAATTTCCACCCGAACGTCATCAGTCGATCATAACGAATGCGCGGATAAGTCGAGCGCAACCAGATAAAAACACAAAGCAGAACTGCGACCTTACCCGCAAACGCGAGAATCGGCCAAAGCGGGAGACCATAGGCGTTCCACCCCCCCAGAAACAACAGGGTGATCAAAGCACTCATAGTCACCATGTTGATATACTCTCCCATAAAAAACATTGCGAATTTCATCCCGGAATATTCGGTATGGAACCCGGCAACTAACTCCTGTTCAGCTTCGGGCAAGTCAAATGGCGCTCGGTTAGTCTCGGCCACCCCTGCAGTAAAAAAGAGCAAAAACGCCAGGGGCTGAATCAGTATATTGGGAATAACTTCCTGACCTTTCACCATATCAGTCAAACTCAGCGAACCGGTGATCGCAATCACACTCACGGCCGCAAGTCCCAGCGTCAGTTCGTAACTAATCATCTGGGCTGAGGACCTGAGCCCCCCCATCAGCGAATATTTGTTATTAGAGGAAAACCCTGCGAGAACAATACCGTAAATCCCCATGCCCGAGATGGCAAACACAAACAGGAGCCCGATGTTCACGTCGGCAACCAACAATCCAATTTTCTGTCCAAAAATCGTTATGGGCTCGCCAAACGGAATCACTGCAAACGCCACAATCGAAGTGAACACAACAATGGCCGGTGCCAAGTGAAATAGAAATTTATCCGCCGAACTCTGAATGATCGATTCCTTGAATAAAAGTTTAATCGAATCGGAAATCGGCTGGCCTAAACCAAAAGGTCCTACCCGATTGGGTCCAAGGCGAACCTGAAACCGGCCCATCAACCGACGCTCCAGCCAAACCAGCCCGGGCACCACTCCCATTAAAGCCCCAGCAATCACGAGCGCCTTGATGCTCCCAATAATCAGATAGGTGTAGGGTTCAAGAAATTCAATGGTATTGTCGATCATAAGGCTTTCCTTAAAAAAAACTATCCCTTCCGCACTTCGACCCAGTTAACTGGTCCGCTTCCTGCCAAACCTAGCACGCCCTGTTCATCCGAAACACGAGGCACCACCATAGCCCCCGGATTGCACCGGTTGGATACCTCGACAATCGCCCGCACTTCGGTTCCGTTGGCAGCGAGCACCGCTTCGTTTCCCTCGGCCAGACCCAAGTTTGCCGCGTCGGTCTCGTGCAAATGCACAACCGGCGGCTTGAACTGATGGGCCAGAATACATGGCTCTTCCAGAATTTTGTCATTGGCAAACAGGCAGGTGGAAATGCGCAGCTTCAACGTTCCTTTCTTACCGGCTGAAGGCTTCTCGGCCTGCGCGACCAACCCATTGGTATATGCTACCTGCTCCCGGTTTTTCCCTTCCTTCTTAATAGACTTTTTGCTGATGTCTCCGTAACCGGTAACCTTACCCGCAAGTTCATCTGTCACCCCAAACGAAGTGGAGTATTCCGCCGGCTCTTCGTTCAAAACGCTTATCATTTTCGAAACGATTTTCCAGTCTGGCGGGTTTTTAGTATTCAAGCCCCGTTTGCGGTACTGAACGCGTCCGCCCACGTTGGTGGTCGTGCCTCCGTCATACCCCGGTCCGTTGGAAGGAAGAATGATATTCGCCAAGCGCGATGTCTCTGTGCTCATCATGTCATGAACCACAAGCAAATCTAGTTTTCTAAGTGCATCCTCGATCTTTTTCCCACCGGGAAAATCAACTACCGGATTGCAACGATACACCAGAAGGGCCTTAAGTTCCCCTTGGGCGGCTTTATCGATCATCTCCAGCGCTGAGAGTCCCTTCACAAGCGGGGCGTTTTCACCCCAAGCCTGTCGAATTTTTTCCGTATCCGCAAGAGACACTCCACCCGGATAGAAGTCCGGAAGAATCCCCATATCCATCGCACCAAGCGCATTAGTGAAAGGCGCCGCCGGAATTGCGCCGCACTCGATCGCCGGAATTTTTCCGATGACCGCCAACAGGTGCTTAAGCACATGGACCGAATCCCCCGAAAGAGCCGCCGGATTATAAACGATGCTCACCTTCGTACCAGCGCGGACCAAATCCACCACCGATTTCATTTGACCTGCAGCGATACCGGTGATCGACTCATAATTCTTTTTACTCGGTGCGGAAGGCATTCCCAACTCCGCAGCGAGTCCGCTGGTCAGCGCACCTAGCGCTACCTGATCAGAACCCACGTTGTAGCGCAAAGACAACGCGGCAAACCGGTCCAGCGGTGTCACCTGATCATTCAGGACCACCAGCTTCACTCCCCGACGCGTAACCGCCTTTTTGATCCGAAGATCCAAAATCGGTAATTCCTCGGCCGGATCAC
>CAJWLY010000176.1 GCA_913043155.1 uncultured Nitrospinaceae bacterium
GTCATGGAAAAGTCAAAGGAGATTGCTGTCCTCAAGTCGATGGGAGCCAGTCGCGTTAGCATTATGAAAATTTTCAGTTATCAGGGCTTGATTATCGGGCTGGTGGGGACACTGCTGGGTTGCGCGGTCGGATTTACCATCGTTCCGAACCTGAATGAAATTGTTGGATTCATCGAATCGGTTTTTGGGATTGTTGCGTTTCCCAGCGATATCTATTACCTCGACCGTCTGCCTTCTGAAATTCAGTATATGGATTCGTTTTTGATCATCATTTTTTCTATTATCATCTGTTATACCGCATCCCTTTATCCTGCATGGAGGGCATCGAAACTGGATCCGGTTGATGGTCTGCGCTATGAATGATTCTAATCCCCACGACAAACAGGCCACGTGCCAGATCGAAGCCGTCGATCTATATAAGAGTTACAAGACCTCCAAGCAGAAACTCACTGTTCTATCGGGAACTCATCTCAAGGTGATGGTTGGAGAGATGCTTGGGATTACTGGTGCGTCAGGTGTGGGTAAGAGCACCCTGCTCCATATCCTAGGTGGACTGGATCACCCGGACGCAGGCAAAGTATTGTTTCGCGGAGAGGATATTTGCTCCAAGGACAATGGATATCTTGAAAATTTTCGAAATACGCGGATCGGATTCGTCTTTCAATTTTTTAACCTGCTAGGTGATTTTACGGCTTTGGAAAATGCCATGTTCCCGGCGTTGATCGCGAAGGTCGACAAGAATGAGGCGCGCGATCGGGCCGAGCGACTTCTGGTTCAGATTGGGCTTAAGGACCGACTGCACCATAAGCCGGGAGAATTGTCCGGTGGAGAAAGCCAGCGCGTGGCGCTTGCCCGCGCACTGATCAACGAACCGGATCTTCTGCTCGCCGATGAACCGACAGGAAACCTTGACAACCGCGCCAGCGATTCCTTGATGGACCTGATTCAATCGCTCGGCCGGGAAATGCACCAAACGGTCGTAATTGTCACTCACAGTCAGCGCATCGCATCAAAAATGGATCGCGTTTTGGAACTTTCCGGTGGACTGGTGGAGCCGACTGAGAAGAGCGCAATCATTTAAATAAATTCTCCGCATGGGGAGAGAATCTGACTACAGAATGTTAATGAAAGGTAAAACCATGAACTTGGGAGACATCGCGGTAAAGGTCGGGGGTAAGGTTAAAGGGAATGCTTCGATTGAAATCACCGATGTCCGTTCCCTTGACAACGCTGGGAAAGGGCACATCACGTTTTTGACCGAAAAAAAACTAGTCGATAAGCTGAAGGTGTCCAAAGCGTCTGCCGTGCTGGTTGACAGTGAACAAAAAATCGACACGGCCCAGGTGGTTACCCCCAACCCCATGCTGGCTTTTGCCCGTTTGATGGCGCACTTTCACCCTGAACCCCGGCCCAAACCTGGAATCGATCCCACCGTGGTTCTGGGTGAAAACGTGACGCTGGGTAAGCGGGTCACGCTGTCTCCCCTCGTCTGCATTGGAAACAATGTTCGCATCGGGGATGATACGGTTTTTCACCCCGGTGTGGTAATAGGCGATGACTGCACCATTGGTGATAACGCTGTCTTGCATTCCAACGTAACGTTGTACCGCGACACCATTCTCGGGAACCATGTGACCCTCCACTCTGGTGTGGTGGTGGGTGCCGATGGATTCGGCTATGCGCTGGATGAAAAAGGCCAACACGTCAAGATCAATCAGGTCGGCAATGTTATCATCGAAGACTATGTGGAGGTGGGCGCCAACTCGTGTATTGACCGCGCCGCGATGGGGACCACCTTGATAAAAGAAGGGACAAAAATTGATAACCTGGTGCAGGTTGCGCATAATTGTACCATTGGGGAACATTCCATCTTGGTTGCGCAGGTAGGGGTGGCGGGAAGCTGTACACTCGGTCGCCATGTGGTGCTAGCGGGGCAGGCGGGAGTGTCGGACCATGTGACCCTTGGCGATCAAGTAACTCTGGCTGCAAGATCTGTCGCCACCCGTGATATTGAGAGCAATGGCACCTTGGGGGGATTTCCCGCCGTTTCTATCAACACTTGGAAAAAATATGTCACCATCTTCCCCAAATTGCCCGACTTGGTTCGTAGAATTCGGGAGCTGGAAAACCGCCTGAGCGATATTGATAAAAAGAAAGACGGGGAGTAGAATAAAAGCGCGGACGTGTAATTATTTCATTCCTTGAAAATTTGCAGAATCGTTTTATGCGTGTTCATCGATGGACAGCCTTGTGGCTGCCTTTTTTTTATATAAGTCTCACGGGTGCCACGATCATCAGTCCGATGACCGGGGAGCAGATCGAAAAATACATCTCCCGGAAACTTAAACGAAATGACCACATCCTCCGGCTAAATGTAAAGCGTATCGGGGATGCAGGGGCGAAAGTTCTGGCCGCATCTCCTCTTTTGAAAAGCGTGGCTACCCTTGTTATATACAGGGGTGACATAGGGGATGATGGAATTCTGGCTTTGGCTTCATCGCCTTACCTGACCCAGTTGACCGCCCTTTATCTGGAAAACAACCGCATCACCGATCAGGGAATTCAGATCATTGCTTCGTCTGAAACTTTTACCAATCTACGCGTTCTTAATCTTTATCGTAACCGAATTACGGATGTGGGGGCCGAGATCATCGCGGAGTCTGATGTGTTGTCTGACCTGAATGAGGTCAACCTCAACTATAATGAGGTGGGAGATCGAGGAGCGTTGAAGCTGACTCGATCCGCTAAGTTGAAGAACCTCAAAAAAATCCGGTTGGCCTACAACCGCCTGGGGCGCCGGGGACTTGAAGCCCTGCAACGGTTCCAGATTTTGCAAAAGGTAGAAGAACTTCATGCGGCGGGACGGTTGAGCGAGGTGGGTAACGTGGTGCAGGGGGATCTGGGTGTCATGGCGCTCCTTGAATCGGCTCACGCGCCTCAAATAGATGTGCTGGACCTGAAGGACAGCGACCTGACTGACCGCGCGGCCATGGCGATTGTGCGTTCCGATCAGTTAAACGGACTTATCGCGTTGAACCTTTCCGGAAACAATATCACCGATCTCGGGGCCGGTGCGCTGGCAGGATCGAAGACCCTTTCTCAGTTGAGGAAACTCGATTTGAATTACAACTCCATCGGCGACGAAGGCGCTCGTGCCATTGCCGAATCGCCGTATCTTGCCAACCTGGAATCTTTGAAGCTCGGCCAAAACCGCATCGGTGCAGACGGGGCCCGGGCATTAC
>CAJWLY010000177.1 GCA_913043155.1 uncultured Nitrospinaceae bacterium
GGTTCAACCCATGACGATATCACCAAAGCGGTGCTGGCGCGGATGTTTCAATCGAAAATGGTTACTGATCAAAAGGCTGTGGCCATGCTCGAGGCTTTATTCAAGAAGTTCCAGCGCGAGGTGCCTCCGGGAGTGCGTCGCCAGTGCGAGGTTCCAGCTAAAGCTGAGGTGCTATATAACGAACAGGGGACCGCACCCGGACTCCTTTTCCGGCGGGATGGGAGGAAAGTATACTGCCTCCCCGGTGTTCCGTTGGAAATGGAACACTTATTCGAAAAATATATTTGTCCCGAGTTGACCTCCCTGCAGAGTGAGGCGATTGGGCACCGGGTGATTAAGACAGTTGGTCTCACCGAGGCGGCCCTATGGCAGAGGATCGGACCGGTCGAACCTCTGGAGCGACTGGTAACCGTGGCGTCGCTTCCTTCGTATCTTGGCGTGAATATCCGGCTGTCATTTTGCGGGGAGACGGCAGAGGATGTTGAGTCGCGTCTAACTCGCGCCGAAGCGTTGGTTGCACAAGCCGTGGGAGATTGCATTTATGGAAGGGACGACGAAACCCTGGAAGGAAAAGTTGGTGAACTGTTAAGGGAAAAAGGATGGACTCTGGCTGTGGCAGAATCCTGCACCGGGGGGTTGATTGGCCATCGGTTGACGCAGGTTTCTGGTAGTTCAGACTATTTTTTAGAAAGTGCAGTCACCTACAGCAACGAAGCCAAAAAACGTCGGCTAGGAGTGGACTCGGCACTCATAGAAAAGTACGGTGCCGTGAGCCGAGAAGTGGCGCAGGCTATGGCCGCAGGCGTGCGCCAGGATTCCGGTGCGGACATTGGACTGGGGGTGACAGGAGTGGCCGGACCAGGAGCAAGTAAAGAAAAACCCGCTGGGCTCGTCTTCATTGCGGTCGATGATACTGGAGGGTCGCGGTATAAGCAGTTTCGTTTTCATCAGGACCGGACGCAAAATAAGGAGCGGTCAGCTCAGGCAGCACTTGATCTCCTTCGCCGATGGCTATTAGGACTTTGATGAAATTTTTTTCAACAGACTACTGAAGAAGTTTAATGACTTGATACCAGCCACTTGCCAAGTAACTTTTTTGACAACTTTCTAGTGTTTGAGACTACGAAGGGGAAGGATGAGGAGCATCCCAGCAATGAATCCACCGATGTGCGCAAACCAAGCCACGCCCCCGTCACTCGCAATGATCCCGCTGGAAACCTGAATCACCATCCAGATTACCAGAAGAACAATCGCGGGAATGCGTATGATGGTGATAAAAAATCCGAGAAATATCAGTGTCTTTACCTTTGCGTAAGGGAACAGGATCAGATACGCCCCCAGAATTCCGGAAATGGCTCCGCTGGCCCCCACCATGGGAATCTCGGAGTGAAGGTCCGTGCTGATGTGGCACAGTGCGGCTAAGGTCCCGCAGAGCAGGTAAAAAATAATGAACCGGAATTTACCCAAAACGTCTTCAATGTTGTTTCCGAAAATCCACATGTAAAGCATATTTCCCGCCAGATGTCCCAAGCCGGAATGCAGAAACATCGAGGAGTAAATGGTGGGATAGGTGCTGACCGGGGATTCGAGCAAGTGAACTGGAACCAGTCCGTAGGATTCGAATATGACCGAGGGGCCCGGCAGGCTCGTCTGGTAAAGAAAAATGAATATATTAGATGCGATCAGAATGATAGTGAGGAGAGGGAAACTGTGGGTCGGGTTTTCGTCTTTCAGGGGAATCATGGATAGAGCTTCCCTTTGGAAACGTTCTATATGATAAAATAATCACTTCAGCCAGTTCAATTATAGAGAACCGGGTTCATGAGCGAAACCAATGATTTACCGGCTCCCATTCCGGAGAAAGATGAGTCGGCCCTAGTCCGATCCAGCTTGGAAGAATCGCGTGAATGGGTGGTCGAAACCTACCGAAAACACCAGCGAGTTCGGACCTCCGTTTGGTTGGACCGGGCATTGGGCGAAGGACCGCGGAATAAAACGTACGTTTCGCCCGTACTGCTCGACACCAATCCCATCCGTCACCGGCAAAGCATTCAGGAGCAGGTCTTTCCCGCCCCCCGCATTATTCATGAAGACCTGATGGAAACCGATCAGATGAAGATCATGCTGGAGGCCGATTGTGGTATGGGGAAAACTACTTTTTTGAAATTTTATCAAGAGCGCCTTCTCGAACAGGAGGCGCACCCGGTTTATCCGCTACCGGTTTATTTTAACCTCGGTTCGTTGCCAGAGGAAACTGGGATCACTCGGTTTATGGAATCTGTTCACCGGGAGATAGTGGAAGTCATCCTATCAGAGATGGAAGAAGATCCCGACCTTAAGCTGGACGAAAAACTCCTTCTTGGCACCGTCAAATCACTGGTACGAGAGGGGCGTATTCTTTTCCTTTTGGATGCGCTTGACCAGTTGCCCCCGGAAGACCGTTTTCAGATTTATTTCGAAACCTTTGTCGAAGACCGGACCTTTCGCAGTAACCGAGTGATTTTAGCTTCGCGGCGATTCAACTTTGGCTCACTGGCGACAGACTCCGTGGTTCAGCGGGGTCGGGACGGGGCTTTTCACATTGCCTTCGAGCGTATTGGTGACGATGAGCGTAGTACCTTTCTGGGAGAAGCACAAAAGAACCGGGAGTTCAACAGTCTGGGAAGCTATTCGCCGGAGTTGATGGAAGTGCCACTGCTTCTGAGAATGATCCACACTCTTTCTGATTGTGGAAAGCTCGATGGTTTGAATACCCGGGGAGAAATTTATTCCGTCTACTTCAGGCATCTTTTGGAATCAGTTCATCCCGAAGGCGGCGAGGAATGGATTGAGCGATCTTTTGATCGGTTAGGAGAGGTTGCGTTCGCACTACTGGAAGACGGGATCTCGCAACGGGTGGAGCATGTCGAGACCGGGTTTTCAAAAAAACGGCTGAAGGCTCAGGGAGACAATCCGCTGATTGAAGACGAAATAATTCCACCCTCACTTGAGAAAATTCTCCAACAGACACCCGGACGCTGGCAGTTTCGGCACCCCTCCTTCCAGGAATTTTTTGCTGCAAGAACCATGACGAAGAATCCAGACTGGAAAAAAATCGTGCGCGAACGGTGCCGTGAGGAACGGTGGGAAGAAATGTTGAGGTTTTTCTCCGGGATGGTCGTTGCGGATGAGGTATTTGATATTTTTATGGAACAGGGTGCCCTGTTTCTAGCTGGGAACTCCATTCGGGAGGCGCT
>CAJWLY010000178.1 GCA_913043155.1 uncultured Nitrospinaceae bacterium
ATTTTAAGATAGGAAAAACCGATATTCTCATCGCCACTGATGTCGCATCGCGCGGAATCCATGTGGACAACATCAGCCACGTTATCAATTACGATGTTCCGCAGGATCCGGAAGACTACGTGCACCGCATCGGACGTACCGCGCGCGCCGGCGCGAAAGGAACAGCCATCACCCTGTGTTGTGAGAACTACGCGCTCCACCTGGAACGCGTCGAGGAATATCTAAAACACAAGATTCCAGTGGAATGGGCGGAAGAAGAACTATTTCTTTCGGCGAAAGAAGGCGGGCCACCACCTCCACGCAGGCGGAGCCGTCCCCCGACAAAAATTGGCGGGCGCAAACCCAGCCCGAAACGCAGCGACGGCAAGCGACCCCCCAGCCGCGGACGCCGACCATCTTCCCATTCGCGTCGGCGCCCCCAATCCAGAGCCTAAAAGCTTTCACAATGGATCACGCCGAAAAACCGCCACTGGGGAGAGAATGCAGAGAAAACTCTGAACTGGTTAACGTATTCTTAAGATACCTAGACAACTAAAAACCTAAGTCTCTTTTTAACACCACAGATACCCAGAAGGAACAAGGTGTGTGCGCGGGGGGTCATCGCAAAGGCACTAAGAGCATCAAGAAAAGTACCACTATAATTTTACAAAGATTTCTTCTCGCCCTTACGACAAATCCTACTTTTCTACTATTTTTTTAAATTCGTCTTCAGTAACAAGCGGGATGTCGAGTTTTTTCGCCTTGTCGGCTTTAGATCCAGGATCGGCACCAACAACCACGTAATCGGTTTTCTTCGAAACGGTGGACATGACGCGCCCACCGAGCGCGGCAATTTTTTCTTTGGCCTCGTCGCGGGTGAAGGACTTCAGCGATCCGGTCAGCACAAACTGTTTTCCCGCCAGTCTATCTCCTATCGCTTCGCCCTTGAATTCCATCTCGACTCCCAACTCAGCTAGGCGTGCTATTTCATCCTGATTCGATTTCTGCCCGAAAAACGTGCTCACACTTTCAGCGATGGCTTCTCCGATTTCCATAACGAATTCCAACTCTTCTTTTTCGGCTTTTTGTAACTTATTCATAGAGTGAAAATGTCGCGCAAGGATCATTCCAGCCCGTTGGCCCACGTGGCGAATTCCAAAAGCATACAACACACGGGCAAACCCGACAGACTTGCTTTTTTCGAGAGCGCCGATCAAATTCTGAGCTGATTTTTCCGCGAGGCGCTCCAGTCGAACAAAATCCTGAAGTTTCAGTTTGTACAAATCGGAGAAATGTTTCACCCCTCCCTTGCTGACCAGCTGGTCGATGACCGCGGGACCAAGGTGGTCGATGTCCATCGCATCGCGCGACGCAAAATGAAGCAGACGCTCCCTGAGTTGAGCGAGGCAAACCGAATTGGTGCAACGCAATACCGCCTCATCTTTAGAACGGGAAATAGGCTCCTTACACTCGGGGCATTTAGACGGCATTCTGAACCGCAGGCCGCGCCTTTCTCTCACACTTTTTATAACCTCAACTACTCTGGGAATGATCTCGCCCGCCTTCTCCACCACCACCCGGTCGCCTATACGGATATCCTTACTGGCAATTTCATCTTCGTTGTGCAAGGTAGCGCGGCTGACGGTGGAGCCGGAGATAGTGACCGGAGTGAGGATCGCCACAGGAGTAATCGCACCGGTACGCCCCACCTGACAGATGATATTTTCCACTCTCGTTTCTTCCTTCTCAGGTTCATACTTGAACGCAACCGACCAACGCGGAAACTTAGAGGTCGCGCCCAGTTTTTTCTGATAGTCCAGAGAGTTGACTTTGATTACGAGTCCGTCGACATCATATTCCAACTTATCCTTTTTCTTTTCCCAGGTTTCGATCCACGGCAGGACTTCTTCAAAATTTCCACACAGATACCTATTAGAGTTTGTATGAAACCCCATCTTCTCAAGTTCGCTCTGAACTTCATACTGAGTAGAAAATGGCATGGGGTCCATAAACCCAACCCCATAGACAAATATATCGAGCTTCCGGGAAGCTGTTATGGACGGATCCAGTAGGCGTAGGGATCCAGCGGCAGCGTTTCTTGGATTGGCAAACAAGGTTTCACCGGTGGCTGCTCTGATCTCATTGAGTTTTTGAAAACTTTTGCGCGGCATGAAAACCTCTCCTCGGACCTCCATCAGCTTGATTTTCTCTTTTTCCGTGCAAATATTTAAAGGGATGGAGTGTATGGTTTTCAGGTTGGCCGTGATGTCTTCGCCTTTTTTCCCGTCGCCCCGGGTGGCGCCTTTAACAAAAATACCGTCTTCATAGGTCAGCGTCACTGCAAGCCCATCAAACTTGAGCTCGACAAAATATTCGATCTCATCAGGGGAAACATCTGCCAACCCTTTAACAACCCTCTCACGAAACTCCTTCAGTTCACCAACGTTATAGGTATTGTCGAGGCTGAGCATGGGGATTTTGTGGGCAACAGTGTCGAACCTGTCGGCAACCTTGCCGCCAACCCGCTGAGTGGGAGAGTCGGGAGTGACCCATTCAGGGTGCCGCACTTCCAGGTCCTTCAACTCTTGCATGAGGCGATCGTATTCCCGGTCAGAAATCTCAGGTTGGTTCTGAATGTAGTAGAAGGTGTCGTGCCGCCGTATTTTTTGGCGCAGGCGTTCGATTTCCTGCGCCTCCTGTTTAGACATATCGGTTTTATTTACCTTGTGGAAGATTCGCGCTCAAAACCATACAACTGCCAGAATTCCAAGCTTTATCAGGACACATCATAATTGTTTGTTTAACGATGGGCAACTATTGCGGAAGGAATTCGCGGTGGACGTCTTAAGCCAGATTGAAATGCTCGAGGAACTCTAATGGCAGGGGCATCACCATTTATCAGGTGACGACAAAACAAATATTCGATGAAGGAGAAGGTGAGGCTATGAGCGTAGAAATTACCCCGCTCGTCTACTCCAAGGGCTATTATACCTGGAATCTCAGAGGTCGAATCTTCTCAACCTTTCCGACAAGGAACTCGCTCGCGCAATATCAATATGGGGCACGCAGCTTCTATTGACCGAAACAACGGTCTCAACGGGAGTCTGTTCCGCGCTATCGGGTCAAGGTTCCAGGGTCACATAGTAACCATTGCGCCCACGTTGGATCAGAAAAAGCACATTATCGCGTCCTGCCGCTTCTACCATCGCCGTTTTAAAATCTTCCTCGGTAT
>CAJWLY010000179.1 GCA_913043155.1 uncultured Nitrospinaceae bacterium
CTCCCCCCAACCCATTTAAAATGCTAGTTTTTTTGAATATCAGTAGTGTATCCGTATTCATCCGTAGCCAAAATCTTTCGGATTCTTTGAAGTTCTGCAACGAGGCAGTCTCACCAAGCTACGTCGGTAGGGCAACCTTCTTTAAGGAGAGTTCTGTATCTGGAAATCGCCATCAGTGGAAAGAAGTGTTGGTACATGTGGTACTTGATATAAAAATGACCGGGGAATCCCGCTCCCGTAAACTCATCTTCGTACCAGGACCCAGAGGTCTCCTGCCGGTTCAGTAAGAACTCGATCCCGCGTTTCACTGCCGGACTCTCTACTTTGCCCGCCGCAAGAATTCCCATAACAGCCCAAGCCGTTTGCGATACGGTGCTCTTTCCTTTTCCCGCCCGCAACGGATCGGTATAGCTCTCGCAGGTTTCGCCCCAACCGCCGTCTTCGTTTTGCTTCTCCTCGTACCAACTCACCGCACGGTGGACAAACGGCTGGCTCATGTCCTCGCCGATAGAGCGGAGCCCAAAAAGCGCGAGCCAGGTTCCATAGATATAGTTCACCCCCCAACGACCCCACCACGATCCGTTCACTTCCTGCTTGCTTTTGATAAAATCGATCACCTGCCGCACTTGCTTATGGTCCCGATTAAATCCGAGCCTGCCGAGCATCCACAGCACGCGACCGCTCACATCTGCTGTCGGCGGATCGAGCATAGCCCCATGATCGGCGAAGGGCACTTGGTTGAGCAGATCCTGATCGTTGTCAATATCAAACGCTCCCCATCCTCCAGCCTTGCTCTGCATGCTGAGCAACCACGACAGCGCGCGCTCCGAATCCTTAAGCTTCCGATGCTGGTCTGGCAGATTCACCCGGTCGAGGAAGATGAGTATCTCGGCGGTATCATCGCAGTCCGGATACAGCTCATTGTAAAACTCAAACGCCCAACCGCCGGGCTCAGTGTGTGGGTTCTTAACTATCCAGTCCCCCTTTTTAACCACCTGCTTAGTCAGTATCCACTCGCCGGCCTTTACCAACGCTGGGTGATCCGATGGTAATCCAGAATCGAGTAATGCGTTGGCAGCAATGGCTGTATCCCACAATGGAGAAACACAGGCTTGCATGAGGGTGTAGTCTCCCTTGCTAATAAGGAACCGTTCTATAGCCTCCCATCCTTTGACCCATTTGGGATCGTCCTTAGGGACCCCCTCATAATGGTAAGCGAGCATGGAGTTGAGCATCGCCGGTTGAATTCCTGCAAAATCACCCTGGGCTTCCTGATGATCGATTACCCAGCGGATGGCTTTCTTGAGCGCCATCCTGCGAAACGGTTTCCATGGCGATTTGCCGATGAACTTGATGAACCGATCGAAATATATGAAGAAATTCCTCCACGAACTGAAGATCGATCCATCGGACTCGAAACCCAGATTGCATTCGCTTTCAGTGAACAGTTCCTTCACGTCGCGGCCTTCGGGCGGATGATGCACCGGGCGGTGGGCAAGAACCACCGACAGGGGAACCACCGTACCCCGCGACCAGCTAGACATTTCATAAATGTTGACCGGAAACCAGTTGGCAAACAGGACGATCTCCACGGGCACCGCCGGGCAGACCTCCCAAGGGATCTGTCCGAACATGGCGAGAAAAATCTTGGTGAATACGCGGGTCTTCTTGATTCCGCCGTTGGCGAAAATCGCTTCGCGCGCCTTGACCATCTCAGGCTGGTCCACCGGGACTCCGGCGAGCTTCAACGCCATATACGACTCGACCGTGCAATTAATGTCACAGGGCCCACCGTAATACAAAGGCCAGCTTCCATCCTCCCTCTGCTTGTGAAGAAGGTAGTTAGTGAACTTTTCCAGCTTCGCTAGGTCCACCGTATCAGTAAAATACATGAAGAAAATAAGCTCAGCCGTGACAGTGGTGTTGGACTCCAACTTGTCGACCCAATACCCCTCGGCGGTCTGATGCGACAGCAGGTACTCCTGCGACTTCAAGATCGCTTCATCAAGCCGAAAGTCGAAATTCTTAAGGTCGCTTTCCCGGGGCATGGGCTCTGGGGAAGGAGTTTGGGTAAGATCGGTCATGGTTGAATGTCCAGTTGGAGAAATTAATTATCCTATTGATTAAAAAGACTTTTTTTTAGCATATCCCGGATTTAAAACCAAGGTCCCCAATTGCCATAAAATAGGCTCTTTGTCGCTAAAAATAAAGGCAATACCGCTCAAGAGCGGGGATCTTAGCCTACAATATTATTGACAAAGAGGGCCGAGTTTTCTATCATGCTCGGTTTAAATATCCCTCTAAAACCCGATGAATCAAGCAACCTTATCATGCCGACTTTAACTGCAAAAACGTTTTCAGCGAACAAGGAAACTGTAGAGAAAAAATGGGTGGTCATTGACGCCGCTGACCAAGTTCTGGGCCGGATCGCAACGAAGGCCGCGGCCATTATCCGTGGAAAAACAAAACCCACGTACACCCCGCACGTCGACTGTGGCGACAATGTGATCATCATCAATGCCGCCAAAGTCAAACTGACCGGCGCCAAATGGGACCAGAAAATTTATTATAGCCATAGCGGATTCCCAGGTGGCATCAAGTCAGCCACGGCCCGGGAAATCCGTGAGAAAAAGCCGTCCAATCTACTGAAGAAAGCAATTCAGGGCATGTTGCCGAAAAACCGCTTGGGTCGCACGCTGGTCGGCAATTTCCGGATTTATGACGATGACACACATCCTCACTCAGGACAAAAACCGGAAATCCTCTCATTATAATAGAATAAAAAATAAAACTTTTTCATAAATAACCGAAAAAACTAAAACATAACGATAGGAATCATTTCATGGCAAACGACGGAGAAAAATTTTACGCCACAGGGAAGCGCAAGGAATCCATCGCTAAGGTATGGATCACATCCGGAGCCGGTAGCTTGACCGTGAACTCCAAAGAGGTTAAACAATATTTCATGCGCGACTCCTTGGTAATGGACATCAAGCAACCTCTCGGCGTTACCAATACTACAGAATCTTTTGATATCTCCGCCAGTGTTTCCGGCGGCGGACTTGCGGGACAAGCTGGGGCTCTCCGGCTAGGTGTCGCCCGCGCTCTCCTCGAAGCCGATCCCGGACACCGGGCGGCCCTCAAACAAGCTGGCTTACTCACACGTGATGCACGAGTCGTCGAACGTAAAAAATACGGCAGACCCGGGGC
>CAJWLY010000180.1 GCA_913043155.1 uncultured Nitrospinaceae bacterium
GCAAACACCCTTTCGGCTCCAGCCAGAGATGATTGGATGCTTGTATAGATTTTAAAGAGCAATCGGAGAGGTGCGTACATCATAAACAAACCAACAACAAAAGCAATGAAAGTACCCTGACTCACCTCATTGGTAAGCACCTGAAATCCGCCATACCATAAAATAAACGCCGCACTGATCACGCCACAGAGTTCAAGAAAAGGAGACGTAATCTCCGTGTACTTGATGTTCTTCTTCATCACCTTGAGGAATCCATCGCTGTGCTGGTTGAACTTCTTCCATTCCAGTGGTTCCATGCCAAATGCGCGTACTATCTTGATGCCGGAAAACGATTCGAGAATGATGGAACTGAGGTTGGCGAGGATTTCCTGTCCTTTATGGGTCAACTTCTTTAGTTTACGAGCGATATTGGCAACCGGGAAAATCATGAGCGGAAATAGGATGATGGAAATGAGCGCCCAATCCCATTTAAGATAAAAAACCCAGCACAACACAGCAATTAATGTAATACCGTTCTGTACAACCTCTTTAAGCAGGCGGGTGATCGTGGACTGCATGATGCTAACGTCATTCATTATCC
Source organism: uncultured Nitrospinaceae bacterium (assembly GCA_913043155.1). GTDB lineage: Bacteria > Nitrospinota > Nitrospinia > Nitrospinales > VA-1 > CAJWLY01. The sequence continues at coordinate 581 of CAJWLY010000180.1, forward strand.
GTGATATCAACTGGCCGGTTTCATTATCCTCGAAAAACCCGAACGGCAGTTTGTGAATATGCGCAAACAGCCTTTCCCGGACCTTGACCACCAGTTCCACTGAAATGCCGAACACAATAATATTTTGCGCGTAGGCAAGTCCTCCCTTGATGGCATAGAGCATGATGAAAACCAACGGGATGACCTTGAGCATAAAGAAATCTTTTTGCACAAAGATATCGTCGAAGGTTTTCTGGATTAACGGGACGGGGGAACTAGCGATCACCCCGACAATCACAGAAAACAAAATAGCCAGGGAAATCTTCTTGAGATAAGGCCTGAGAAAGCGAAGCAGCCGCCGGTAAAGTAAATATTTCATAGTTATTGATTCACAAATCGAATCTAAAATTTCTACGGATTAACGAACCTCAGAAAAAAAGCCCCTGAGCATTGACACTGGATCAATGTCGCAGAGGCATTTCATGTGCGGGATTTGGATGCTCAACCTTCGTAATAGTAGGGAGCAGGGTAAAACTTAAATTCTTCGGTTCTGCCCAGAAGAGCCGCCCACTCAGGCATCCACCTTTTTCGGCAGAAAGTCTTCAAGCAATGCACCGTTGGCGATAGCTTCTTCCATCATTTTAACAGAGGCCCGGATGCCTGCTTCGCAAACTTCCAAAGTAATATTCGTTTCATTAACGGAAACGGCGTAATCTAGAACCCTCTTTTTCGTGTTATCTCTCATGAAACCAGCCGGAACCAGCTCCAATCGTTGGATAGCCTTATCCGTCCAAGTAAACCGGGACTCATCCGGCGCCTCATCCATGTAATCATTCAGAACAGTGTTGGTGGAGGCTTCCTCCTTCACGATTTTTTCATTCAACACCTGATCCAAGAAGGAAGCAGAGATAATGTCGATACTCTGGATACGGGCGTTTTTCTCCACCCGGGCCTGAGCCCTTCGGCGAACGTGGCCTTCGGGATACTCGCTGAGCTTGTCCAAAGCATCCTTGGTCCACTGGACTGATTGGTCATCGAAAGTTGTGATAACCTGGATTCCCTCTTTTTCCTTTTCATCAGGCTTGAAGCCCTCTTTCCAAACGGGAGCCAGATCCTCGCCCTCTGCACCACAGACGTAACACTTGACAATTTCTCCTTCCATGAAAGTATTACAGTGACCGCACTTCCAAGTTACATTGTCAACTTGAGCACCATTGGAGTTGCGTCCGTCTCCGGTAACCACAACGTGTTCATCGCTCATTTTGACGCTGCCCTCATCTTCGGATACTGCCTCATCTTCTTTCTGCTCGTCGCCATCACCGGCATGAGCCTTTAGCATTTCATCCTTATAACTGGAAACGGTATCTGGGCTCATGGGATCGATACCATCTTCTTGCATCTTGTCGCCAATTTTACGCATGGCCTGCATAGCACCCGCGGGAAGAATTTTCTCCACGGCTTCGGTGATAACACTGGATGTAATCATGCTGTGTCCACGCTCAAGCGCATAACGAAGGATGGCTGACGTCGCCATAGGCCGGACGAACCCGGGAATCTTCATCAATCGCTCACGTGCTTCACCGGTCCATTCGATACTCTCCTCGGCCTGCATGTCAATCGGAGGCTTAAATGTGCGGCTCGATAGAAGTACATTGCACGGCACCAACCGAAGAAGGTTTTCTGCGTTCCCCCCGATATCCATTTCGGGTCCGCTGTGGACACCGATTCGTCCTAGAATAAGGAGGAACGGGTTCTCCTCCCTCGCATATTGAAGTACTTTTTCGAATACCTTGCCGTCAAGCAGGCGGACAGTGCAATCTACCCCCTCCCCTTCGACGATCTTACGGGAGATTTCGAGGTGAGCTTGATAAATCTTAGCCAGACCTTTGTCGATGATATCCTCGTGGAGCTTCTCTTGCTGTTCAAACTTAAACACCTTGGACGCTTCTCTGGAGAGCACTCCGGTAAGGCTGTTGAACATCGCATAATGGAAATACGGATCAAAGGTGGAGATGATTTCCAGTGGACGCTTCAAGGCTTTGGCCATCTCGATTCCGGTCTTTAACCCACCGAAAGACTGGCCGCTTCCATCTACAGCAACCACAATCTTACCGCTAGAAGACCGTTCTCCATGAATCTCGGGAATGTATTTGATAACCAGCGTATCCGTCTGAATGCGCCGAATTACCCGCTCGGCCACGGTGCCAATCATGCTGTCCTTGATCGCACCCAATCCCAGAGCGCCCAGGATCACCAAGTCGTACTTCGATTCCTTGATATCGCGAACCAGCTCAATATAGTTCCTACCTTCCAGCGATTTGCCCTCGAAAGGGATATTTCGCTCCTTACATTTGTGGCGGGGCACATCGAGATAGGAATCGGTGATGACCTCCATCCCCTTAGTGATCAGCTGGTCATGGATATTGCGCTGTTTCTCTAGTTCAGTCTCGTCCTGGTATTCCTCAGGGAGCCCGCTTTCCATTTGGCGAAAACGCACATCGTGCATCTTGGCGGCATAAACATGGCTGGCTACGACCCGTGATCCGAATTTTTGAGCCAATTCCAAGCCCGTCTCAATACAGGCGTTGGAATAATCGGAATTATCAACGGGCAAATAGATGGAATCAAACATCAGATCAACCTCT
>CAJWLY010000181.1 GCA_913043155.1 uncultured Nitrospinaceae bacterium
AAGCAGTCCCTGTACACTTCATAAGTCGGCAATTAGTTTAAGAAACAATACGAGAGAGGATGGCAATGCGGTTTGGTTCGCGTTTAATTTTATGGGCGGTGTGGATGGTAGCTGCTGCGTTTGCGGTTGGGTTGGCGTCTATGGTGTGGGCCGAGGCCGTGAAACCGGAGCCCGTCGGGATTTCCTCGGATCGTCGCTTTGAAGATTTCGGTGATGGGACAATCCGAGATCGGGAAACCGGGCTGATATGGACGAGTAAGGACTACTGGCAGATGGAAAATAAGTGGCTAAACTGGTACACAGCAAACGAATATGTCCAGCGGATGAACAACAAGAAATTTGCGGGCTATACTAACTGGCGCCTGCCCACAGTTGAGGAAGCTGCCTCACTCTACAATAGACGCAAACGCAATATCGATAAGGACGGAGATAAAATATTTATCGATCCCATATTTTCCAAGGGCGCCGGGTGGAGTACCTGGACCAGCGAGGGAAAACAGAACAAGGCACTTGTTGTTTCCTACAAAGACGAGGGAGGGGAAACTTATCAGGATAAAATCTCTGGAACCGACGCCTTCCTCAGGCCGGTTCGTGGCCCGTCATCGTAATTCAGCTACTCGATCTTCAAATTGTTAGATTATTTTTCAGTTTTTTAACCTGCATTTTAATTCCTCCAATATGCAGAGGTTAAAACGATTTTTCTGGGTTGGTGTTCTAATGATGTTTGCCTTGCCGTGGACCCCGGTCGAGGCTTTTCACAAAGACGTCTATGAACCCCGCGTTCCCGAGCCACTCTTGGAAGAGCTCCAGGACATGGACAATCCGTTCCCTCCCACGCCGGAAAATATAGAAGCCGGACGTAAGATTTTCTTTGGTAAAGGGTATTGCGTTCTCTGTCACGGAAAAGACGGCAAGAGTTTGGAGATTCCTGGGCACGACCCGCGTAACTTCACCGATATGCGATGGCAGGATGCCCGCACCGACGGCGAAATGATGTGGGTACTCAAGAATGGAAGCCCGGGAACCAGTATGCCGATTCGCATCGGTAAAGTGATTTCAGAGGAAGAAGGCTGGAAAGTGATCCTTTTCATCCGAACCCTTGCCGGGAAATAAGGCTGCAGAAACAATGCTTAAAAATTTTGCCTATTGCTAATAAAGTTAGAGAAATCATGCTTCAGGTTTATTTCAAGGAGATGTCATGAGGAACCGTTTTTTTAGGTCGGTGTCAGGATTCCAAGCGTTTTTTCTTTTGCTTGTTTTTTTTCTGATCTTTGTCGCCGATGTATTTGCCGGTCCTGTCATGCGACACGGAATGCGTCAACAGAGACATCACCACGATTTACACCATGGTATGGGGCATATGGGGAGAGGTACCTGTCCCCAGCCGCGCGCAACCGTGGCGGTACCCGATGAATTTTTAAAAATGAATAATCCTCTGGAACCCAGTGCAGATAACCTTTTTGCCGGGGAATCATTCTTCCAAACCGATGCGCAGCCGACGGCATGTAAAGTGTGCCACGGTGCCAACGGAAATGGGATGGGCATGATGGCACCTGGACTCAATCCGCCGCCGCGCAATTTTACCTGCGCCGAGACGATGAAAGAGATTCCAGATGGGCAGATGTTTTGGGTCATTAAAAATGGGTCGACTGGGTCGGGAATGCCCCCATATAAAGGCCTGAAGGACGAGCACATCTGGCAGATCATTCTTTATCTACGCACGTTGTCCAAATGATCCTATCCCTTATTGAAGGAGTGAGGTGAGATTAGTAGGCGGATCGGCGTTTTTCGAACTTATAAGCCTGAAACGTTTTTTTTGCGGTATTGCCCAGTTGTTTTAGCCCTTCTTGAGCCAACGCTCTCCATGATTCCTGGCCATTCTCTCCCGAATGAATAGAAGCTTGCCGTGTATCAGGTTCCAGGGCCAGCACTTTGTTTTGTTTCGTCAGGTAAAGAATACCCGTTGTTCGCAGGTTAACTTGGTAGTTGCTGGTTTGCGCCAGTAGCGATTGAGGTTGAAGATAGACGTCCGACAGGAGAGGCTGGTCTGTTGTGATCGAAATTTTGCGGCGGAAGATAAGCAGAACATTCGTCGTATAGTGCTTTGCCCAGTCCCTCAGTGTTTTTCTTGTAACAGGCCCCTTCAAGTCTTTTTCCCGGGAAGAGGGTACGATTCGGGTGGGATCAACCTTCACTAACGTATTGCGAATAATTTTTGGATTGGAAAGCAGGGACTCAAACGCGTTCTGTTTCGAAGAAAGGGAGCCCCCCAAGCCTTCATCAAACCGTTTAGAACCGTTTTCGTAAAAATAGTAAAGTCCCTTTTTCGGTCGATTTTCAATGACTTTCATCGATAAAGGAAACACCAGTAGTTTGACACCCGCATCCGATTTACTGCGGGCAATCAGATCTTCTGCTGCAAAAATTCCAGACGGGCCGGAAAACATTGCAACCGCAAAGATAATCAAAAGCAATCGGTGCTGCACGAGAGCCTCCTGGGTTTAGTGTCCCGATGTTTACAGGATATATATTACCGAATAGTTAATTTTTTGTACTTTGAACGTCGGTTTTCTTCCCGCCCACCCAACTCCTCTCGGCGTTTTTCAAGGTACTCCTCGAAATTTCCTTCAAACCAGCGCACGTGGCTTTCGCCCTCGAATACCAGCAGGTGAGTACAGATACGGTCTAGGAAGAACCGATCGTGACTGATCACCAGGACACAACCACTGAAATTGAGGATAGCGTTTTCGAGATTGCGTAGGGTGGTGACGTCCAAGTCGTTTGTGGGTTCATCGAGAAGTAACACATTACCCCCGCGCCGTAGTAGTTTGGCCAAGTGAACCCGGTTGCGTTCGCCGCCCGAAAGATTGGCGACTTTCTTTTGCTGGTCGGTTCCCTTGAAGTTGAACCGTCCTACATAAGAGCGGGAGTTGATCGTGAGCCCGGCGATTTCGATCTGGTCCGTTCCGCCGGTGATCTCCTCGAAGATGGTGTTTTTCCCGTCGAGGTCGTGCCGGTGCTGATCGACGTAGGACAAGTCTACCGAAGAACCTATTTGCATTGATCCGGAGTCCGGTGACTCCTCGCCGACAATCATGCGAAAGAGAGTAGTTTTTCCTGTTCCGTTGGGACCGATTAACCCGACTACTCCTCCGCGCGGGATGGAAAAGGTGAGGTCTCTGATGAGCAGGTTATCGCCATA
>CAJWLY010000182.1 GCA_913043155.1 uncultured Nitrospinaceae bacterium
AAAACACTTTTGCAGAAAAATCGTTTTTCATTATGGATGTCATAATTACACTAGCGCTAGTATTCATGGTCTGGATGTGCATCGATTGCATCCAGCGCAAGGAACATTTCATCTGGATCGTTATCATGGTGGTTCTGTTCCCTGTGGGAGCAGTGGCCTATTATTTCGCGGTCAAAATGAAAGCCAGTGGCCCGCGCCCGACCATTTTCGAGTCAACCCGCCCCGCTACACAGGAGCTGGAAACCGAAGAAACCCTGCAGCTGAAGGAGATGATCGGTAAATTTCATAAGGCCTATCATTACGAAAAACTTGGTCACACCTATCTGGAACAGAAGCGCTACGAGTTAGCCATCTCTCAGTTCAGAGAAGCGATTCAAAAAGATTCGGAAGCCAATGATGCACGGTACGGCTTGGCCAAGGCCCTGCATGGAATGGAGCAGTATGCCGAATCGGCAGAAGTTCTGGAAGAACTGATTAAAATCGACCGGAAATTCGACTACGGCAACGCCATCTTTGGATTGGCAGAGTGCTATCGGATGGCAGGTCTAGAAGACAAGGCTTTGGAGACCTATAGGGAGGTCATCAAATCGTTCCACTTTTTCAAGGCCTACTACCACTATGCCAATCTCCTCGATAAGCGCGGTAAGAAACGGGAAGCTATCGACCACATGAAGAGCATTATTGGATCCTCCAAGGACCTACCTGAATATAAACTGGAAAAAGAACGCTACTGGATCGACGAAGCTTATAAATTTCTCAGAAAAAACGGCGTCGAACTGGCCTGACAACTGCGCTAGCAAGGTTTTCCAAAAAGAACCGGCTGACAATGACCGTGCTTGCTCAAAATTTAAGAACGATTCGACAAAACCTTAGCTGCACGCAGATGGCCATCTCTCAGGTTTTAGACATCGGATTTCGTACCTACGTCCGTTACGAAGCCGGGGAGCGAGACGCGCCCGTCGCAGTTCTCGTCAAGCTGGCCCGGCTTGGAAATATCTCGCTGGATCGCCTACTCACCACGCCGCTGACATTAGCTGATCTTAAAATTCCCGATGTCGAGGAAGCTTCGCCCGCTCCAAAAAAGATGGAGGTCATCAGCGGTGGGCTCGAAGAAGGACGTGTGATGTTCAAGGGTCTGCGTCACGACCATCTGATCAGCACCAATAGAAACGAGAGAAACCTGCTCTCCTGGTACCGTGAACTAAACCGCCCAAGCCGGGACAAATGTCTTCTCGATGCAGAATGGATTCTCCATAACCCACAAGCCTTCAGACCATCGAAAGGTCCTCATATTTCCCGCAAGACACAGAAAACCAAAAACGCGCAAATACTGAAAACGATGGCCAAGTCTATCAAGAAAATTACGCTCCGGAACTAAAAGCAGCACAACTTAAAAAAAACCTCTCTTCAATCAAAAAAAAGAGTTTTTGTTTTTGCTCTCTACTTCCTCAAAAACTTTTTAAGTATGTCGTTCATTTCAAACAGGAGGGCAATGGGGCGTCCATGCGGACAGGTGTAAGGCAGCTCGGTCTGTTCCAGGTCAGCAATAAGCTTGCGTATCTGCTCCAATTCCAGAGTGGTGTTCACTTTGATCGCATTCCGGCACGACATCATAATGAGTATCTTCTCGAACTTTTCGTTCACGGTTTCTTTGTGATGTTGCAAGGGCAACATATCAACAATTTCTCTCATGATCTCGGCCTGATCGTTGTTCTTTAGAATTGCGGGGACCGACCGAAGGAGAAATTCGTTTTTCCCAAACGGTTCCAGCTCCATCCCTAGCTCTCGTAGTCTTTCCAAGTACATACCCAATAGTTCGGCTTCACTCGGCGAAAATTCCAGTGCCTGTGGAAACATCAGTTGCTGGACCTCGACCTTCTTGTGCTTTGCCATGTTGCTAAATCGTTCATAAAGAACGCGCTCGTGGGCGATGTGCTGGTCAATCACAAGAATCCCCGGCTTCCCCTGCATGATGATGAATGAACGGTCCAGTTGCCCCAATGGTTCAAATTGGGAGTAAATGAGGTTAGCGACGGGAGTAGGTTTATGCCCGAAAAACTCAACCTGCGCTGGCAACGTCACCCGGGTGGCCTTCGACGGAGCTTCGCACATAATCTCCGACATACTGGACAGACCGCTTGCCGGACGTTCCACATAGGTTTTCGCATCCGGTCTCCGGTGAGTGCTTCTTCCCTCCGGGGAATGTAAAGTATCGTGTTTTTTCATACTTGGGTCCGAGGGGAACTCCAGCGATAATTTTTTACTTCCGCTCAGTGCTTTTTTTACAGACTCACTGACAAACCGATGCACTTCCTGCTGAAACGCAAACCGCACCTCGGCTTTCGCTGGGTGTACGTTCACGTCGTACAGCTTTGGATTCATCGACAGAAACAAATAAATTGCCGGGTGTTGTCCTTTCGGTAGGAGATGGCTGTATCCGTGCTGGATGGAATGCAAAATCACCTTATCGCGCACGAATCGGCGGTTGATATAGCAATATTGAGCGGAGCGGGAAGAGCGGGTGTAAACCGGGCTAGAGATGAACCCGGTCAAGTGATAGTTCCCCACCTCGGTATCCACCTGAACCAATTCCTTGGCAAGCTCTGACCCAAACAGTTCGGCGATGCGGTATAACGCCTGATCAGTGGGCAGGGTGTCTATGACTTTCCGGCCGTTGTTGATAAGCGTGAAATGGATATCCGGGTGCGCCAGAGCTTGCTGGGTAACCACTTGGGTAATATGTGAGGACTCGGTAGAATCGGCCTTTAAGAATTTTTTACGCGCTGGGAGATTAAAAAACAATTGCGCGACTTCAACTATGGTACCACGCGAACAGGCAACGTCTTTGACCTGAGGATCGCCTCCCCCTTTGACGAGAACCTGGCTCCCCCCCCTGCTTTCATCGTCGGTCGTGGTCATGCACACCTTCGCCACCGAGGCAATGCTCGGCAGGGCTTCGCCACGAAACCCGAGTGACATAATAGCTTCGAGGTCGGTAGACTGGGTAATTTTGCTGGTGGCGTGGCGAGAAAAAGCCATCACTGCATCTTCCGGCGGCATACCTATTCCGTTGTCGGTCACCCGGATGAGGGTCTTTCCCCCGCCCTCTACTTCGATGAGAATGCGCACGGCTTCGGCATCGATGGAGTTTTCAACTAGTTCTTTGACTACCGACATCGGCCGTTCCACTACCTC
>CAJWLY010000183.1 GCA_913043155.1 uncultured Nitrospinaceae bacterium
GACATGGCCTCGACCAGGTCCCAGTGGCCCGTGCCGTGGCTGGGGTCAATGATGATGGGCAGGTGCGATTCTCGCTTGATCACCGGAACGCAGCTCAAATCCAGCGTGTTCCGGGTGGCCGTTTCGAATGTTCGGATTCCGCGCTCGCAAAGTATGACGTCGGGATTGCCTTCCGCGAGAATGTATTCGGCCGACATGAGGAACTCTTTGACCGTCGTCATCATTCCACGCTTGAGTAGGATGGGTTTTTTTAGATTTCCCAATTCCTTGAGGAGGGAGAAATTTTGCACGTTGCGTGCCCCCACCTGCATGATGTCCGCATACTTTGCTACCAGATCCACCTCTCGCGGGTTCATCACTTCGGTGACGATGGGGAGTCCACTTTCCTTTCTCGCCGCGTCAAGGAGCTTGAGCCCTTCTTCTTCCAGTCCTTGGAAGCTGTAGGGCGAAGAGCGGGGCTTAAAGGCCCCACCTCGCAGAAAATTGGCCCCGGCTTTCTTTACCAGTTTGGCGGTCTGGCAGATTTGCTCACGGTTTTCGACCGAACAGGGCCCGGCCATCACGACGATGGTTTTTCCCCCTATGGGAACGCCTCCAACCTCGATGATTGACGGTGTGGGTTTAACCTCCCGGCTGGCCAGCTTGTAAGCTTTCAGAATGGGGATCACGTTTTCCACGCCGGACATGGACTCGAGGGCTTGAAGCTGGTCTTTACCCCGTTCATCTCCGACGGCGCCGATGACCTTGCGCTCCACGCCGACGATCTCGTGGACTTTATAACCCAATGCCCGGATTTTATTTTCAACCGCCTCGACCTGATCGGGAGAGGCATCGGCTTCCATTACGATGATCATTTTTTTAATTGAAGGGGGAGTAAAATTTAACGCTAGCATACGGCAAAATTTGAGTCAAGAAAGACCAGGAAACCCGGGTTGGGGCATAAAACAGGTGTTTTTTTAAAGCGGCGTCCATCTAACTTTACACGTGGTGGTTTCTTTCATCCCACCGCTCATGTGTCGTACAATTACTTTTTGACAGGTTTTAGGAATTATGCTAAACCAAGCGAAGTTAGTAGCCCCCCCCCAGTAGGAGACTCGCCTCATGGAAGTCAGAATCGATAAAGACACTTTCCTTAACGGAGTCCAGAAGGTTCAGGGAATCGTGGAGACCAAGGGCGCGATGCCTATCCTCTCCCATCTACTTATTACTACCGAAAAAGACCGCATCGGTATCCAGGCAACCGACTTGGAAATTGGTGCTAAGGGGTATTATGCGGCCAATGTCATTTCTTCGGGAGAAGTGACCCTCAATGCGAGGAAATTGTTCGATATTTTACGGGAACTCCCGAGCGAAGAAGTTCATATGATCCGTGAGGACAACCATTGGATTACACTCAAGTGTGGCAAATCAAAATTCCGCTTGCCTGGAATGCCGGCACAGGACTTCCCCCCGTTCCCCGATTTTAGCCAAGACAGCTTGATCCAGTTTAGTAGTAAACTCCTGAAGGAAATGATCCGCAAAACCTTTTTTGCATTGTCACCGGATGAGACTAGGCAGGCTTTAAACGGTTTATTGTTGGAAAAAGAAAACGGGAAGGTCAATATGGTAGGGACCGACGGGCACCGGCTGGCCGTCATCCAGCGCAAGCTGGAGAAATCCGCCAAGGGTGATAAACAAAGCTACCTCATCCCTAAAAAAGCCGTGGCCGAGTTGCTGAAACTCATCGAGGATGAGGAGTCTTCCTTCTCTTTTTCATCGAAAAATAATCACTTGGCCTTCATTCATGGCGATCAGGTGATTGTTTCCCGAAAAATCGACGGTAAATTCCCAAATTACCAGCAGGTCATTCCGTCTGATAACAAGATTCAAGTTCAAGTCGACCGAGACGTTCTGCAACATGCATTGAAACGAGTCGCTCTTTTGGCGGACGAAAAATCCAAGATGGTCCGGTTTGATATTCAGTCGGGCAACATCACCTTGGCAGCTGACACGACGGAACTGGGCGCCGCCCGCGAGGAAGTAGCTGTCTCCTATTCTGGCAAGGAGGTCTCTATTGGACTCAACGCCAAGTATGTTCTCGATGTATTGAGCGTGATCGACGATGAGGAAATCGTCCTTAACCTGAAAGACCAGAACTCTTCCTGCCTCATTACTTCGACTGGCGATAAAGAATACCAGAGCATTGTCATGCCCATGCGCCTGTAAGGTAACTTTGCTTACAGGTCGAAGAACTGGTCCAACTTTTCGTCGCTCCGCGGCATTTTCCCTGTGACCCCTTCCCAGATTTCCCGGGTTTCCATGCACATGTAGACGTTCAGGTCGGCGGAATATTTCTTGAGGTATTCGCGTAAGGTTTCATAGGCTTGGTTTCTGAGGGGCCTCAGATAGCGAAACTTCCCATCTTTACTGGGAACATGTTCTCCCGTGAATAGCCGGGTGTCCTTGTGGCGTTCCCGGACGATCTGTTTAAGCGGAGCGCGGTACCGGAAACTACCAAGGCTCACCCATTCAATTTGTGAAGGCGACAGCACCTGAAGTGTTTCATCGATCAGGCTACAATACCCCTTCTTCCACCCGGGAAAAAGGATGACGGGATCTAGGTGGATGCCGATCTTATACCCCTTTTCCGCACATCGGCGAGCTGCTTCCAACCGTTGTCGCAGTCCGGGTGTTCCTTTTTCCTCGCGATCGATGACTGCTTGTGGGTTCAGCGACCAGGACACGATTACGTTTTTAGGGTTTTCGTGATTCAGTAGATTTTCCACTCGATCTGATTTCGTTTTCAACTCCAGCACGGCATTTCCCCTCTGGTTAAAAAAAGGGATCAGGTGACGGGAGTAAGGAATCGCTTCGTCCAAAGCGAGGCTATCAGTCAACTCTCCCGTGCCTACTCGAAACACGCGATCCGGATGAGCCGTGAATACCTCATCAAGTTCCTCCAATAGATCTTCGATGTTGACGTACGCGATCAGTAACGGATTGTTCTGTAAAAAATCTTGCAGGAAGCAATACGAACAGTCGTAGATACAGTTTTTAAGCAGGTTGACGACGTAGTAATTACAACAGACCATTCCTGGGCTGATCCCCGGGCATTTTTTGAGAAACGATCCCTTGAACCGGGTCAACGCTAGTCGGCGTTTGCCCGCTCCGAACAAGTCGGGCGACGTCTGCCGGATTTCCTCCAC